>CALGBV010000142.1 GCA_937884015.1 uncultured Bacteroidales bacterium | reverse complement strand
CAAAAATGATGACGGATTTCCGTGGCGTGAGTTTTACGCCGTATTGGATTTGAAGATTGGTCAACAGGGTGTCCAAATCGTTGAGGTAATTGTCAAACCATTCCCAAACGATAGGAGCGGCTTTGTTGAAGTCTAAAAGCAGGTATGAATCGTACTCGTTTCGGGCAAATTCCTCTACGATGAAACTCTTTCCGATGCGTCTTGCTCCTTCAATCAAAACAGCTGTTTTCCCATCTTGCTTTTTCCAATCCAGTAACTTGTTGTAAATCTTACGTTTCATATAGGTGTTTGCAGTTTTTCAAGATTATCAAAACCCTTATTTTACATCTTTTCAAGATTATTGATGCTGCAAATTTACAACTTTTCAAGATTATTGCAAGCCTTATTTTACAACTTTTCAAGATTATTGGCAATAAAACAGACAAAAAAGAAAAGGCCACACTGAAAATGTAGCCTTTATCTTTTTAATATGGGTAAGGTTCACCAATCACCATTCACCCGTCACCCATCACCTTATCTATACATCACCTCTTTCCGGTCAGGACCGTAAGAGACAAATGTGATTGGCACGCCAATGTAATCTTCGACGAATTTGATGTAATCTTCCAGTTTCTGCGGAATCGTGTCAGTGATTTTCTGGTTCCAGCCTGGCAATTCGGTGTAAATGGGTTCCATGGTCTCAGTGCAGGCGGCAAATGGAAGATGTTTGGTTTCCTTGCCGTTGTAACGGTATGCCGTGGCCACTTTGATGGTCTCGAATTCATCCATTACATCCGATTTCATCATCATCAGGTCGGTGACACCGCTGAGCATGACGGCGTATTTAAGGGCAGGCAGGTCGAGCCAGCCGCAACGGCGCGGACGGCCTGTGGTGGCGCCAAATTCACCGCCGTTTTGGCGAAGTGTATCGCCCGTGGTATCAAACAGTTCGGTAGGGAATGGACCAGTGCCTACGCGTGTGCAGTAAGCCTTGAAGATGCCAAACACCTTGCCGATGCGGTTTGGTGCAATGCCCAAACCGGAGCAAACGCCCGCGGCAATGACATTTGACGATGTGACAAAAGGATAACTGCCGAAATCCACGTCAAGCATGGAGCCTTGTGCGCCTTCGGCCAAGATTTTCTTGTCGTTGTCGAGGGCTTCGTTGAGGTAATATTCGCTGTCGATGAACTCGTATTGCTTCATGTATTCAACGCCTTCGAACCACAGCTTTTCGTATTCTTCAAAACTGACGCCATCCAGTTGGAAACCGTTCATGTCGAAACCTAAGGCTGCAATCTGCTGAAGATGCGCTGCTTTCAGATTTTCATAACGTGCCTTGAATTCCGTTGAACTGATGTCGCCTATGCGCAAGCCTTTTCTGGCGGTCTTGTCGGTGTAGGTCGGACCAATGCCTTTTAGGGTGGAACCTATTTTCATTTTGCCCAATGCCTTTTCGTTGGCGGCATCCAATGCGCGGTGCGTCGGAAGAATCAGGTGGGCGCGGTTGGAAATTTTCAGTGTGTCTTTCAAGTTGAATCCAGCTTCGCGCAGACCTTCGATTTCACCTTTTAATATATGTGGCTCAATGATGACACCGTTGCCGATGACATTGATGCAGCCTGGGGTAAGCACGCCCGACGGAATGTTGTGCAAAACGAATTTCTTGCCTTCAAACTTGATGGTGTGACCTGCATTAGGTCCGCCTTGGAAACGTGCTACAATATCATATTTTGGCGTCAAGGCATCAACCACCTTGCCCTT
>CALGBV010000141.1 GCA_937884015.1 uncultured Bacteroidales bacterium | reverse complement strand
CACAAGGGCCAAAGATAGCGCTAATCTGAGGTACAACACCGCTAGCGAGAATGTTGCGCTCGAAAATCTCGGCATAACCGGCCAACGAGTTGCAACCTTCCTGAATACGGGCTCCGCCGGAATCGTTCAGTCCGATAACGGGAGCACCAGTCTTCATGGCCTGGTCCATAATTTTGCAAATCTTCAGAGACATGGTCTCGCTCAAGCTACCAGCAAAGACGGTGAAATCCTGTGCAAAAACATAGACAGGACGGCCGTCGATGGTACCGTAACCAGTCACAACACCGTCACCGAGGAACGACTGCTTCTGCATGTCAAAGTTGGTGCAACGATGGGTGACGAACATGTCAAACTCTTCGAAGGAACCCTCGTCGAGCAACAGGGCGATACGCTCACGTGCAGTGAGTTTACCCTGCTCGTGCTGCTTGTCGATGCGCTTTTGGCCACCGCCCATTTTGGCTTCACTTCTCTTGTCAAGAAGCTCTTTTATCTTTTCTTCAAATGCCATTATTTGAATTTTTTAGGTTATTGATGTGGGTTTCTCTCCCGGCCTTAGCGACCGTTCCTTCCACCCGAAAACTCGTGTTGTAGTTGATGGGGTTAGTGAAGCTGATGAAGTTGAAAGACCCGTTAACTTCACTAACACAAAGTCTCATAAACTTTATTTGCAGCAAAGTTCGGTCAGCACGCCCAAAGTGCTTTTGGGGTGGAGGAAACCGATGTGGAGACCCTCTGCACCACCACGGCTCTGTTGGTCAATCAGACGGACACCCTTATCTTTGGCGTCGTTCAAAGCCTGGTCGGTATCCTCAACGCAGAAAGCGATGTGGTGCATACCACCCTTACCGCCGTTCTTCTCAATGAAAGAGGCGATAGTGCTTTCAGGGCAAGTGGGTTCGAGAAGCTCGATTTTCACCTCACCGCACTTCAAAAAAGCGGTGCGGACTTTCTGGTCGGTTACTTCTTCAATGGCGTAGCATTTCAGTCCCATTACGTCTTCCCAGTAACGGATTGCTTCGTCAAGATTGGTCACGGCGATGCCGATGTGTTCTATATGCGAAGGAGTCATAATTGATATATTTTTATACTATTTATAACTATTAATTTACTCGTTCAAATTGGTACTCACCAAATTACAGCATTGCATGCACACAACGCTGAAAATGCAAAAATACGAAAAAAAATCAAACCAAACAAAAAATCTTCAATAATTGAGAAATCGAAAGGCACAGACAGCATCTATTCCTCTTCCCCATTTATTGTGAGGGCGCCCCAAGGGGCACCGCTTGCGGAGCCGTGATAGATGATATGTCGCACACCCTCAAACGCATCCTCTTCAATGGCGGAAACGGCATCGGGAATGGTGACAGTGAGGATGCCGCACTGTGCGAATGTTCCAGATTGAATATAGGTGATGGCATTGCTTAGCGTGACGCTTTCAAGGTGGTCGCAATGGTAGAAGACCTCCTCGCCAAGATAGGTGACGGAATGGGGAATGACAACACTTGTGAGGCTGCCGCAAAACGCGAAAGCCCCATCACCGATGGCGGTGACTGTATTGGGAATGTTGACGCTGGTGATGCCAGTAAAGCCCCTGAATGCCACTATCTCGATGGCGATTACAGAATAACCTATTCCTTGATATGTAACCGTCTCTGGGATAACGAGTGCGCCCTTTGTGGTAGCTGATGCCGTGACGACTCCGACAGTATGGTGACTTTTGTCGAGGATGGTGTAGTACAATGTGTCGCCTGAGGGGGATACAGCCTTGAACTCCTGAGCCCAAGCCGAGGCAAAGCCAAAGAGGGCAAAGAGGATGAGGGTAGTTGTCTTTTTCATGATACATTATCAATATTCCCGTGGCGTGGGCACTATGGGGTAGTCATACAAGGCGGCAGGCGGCAGCAATGGAAGCAGTGTCGATATGGCAGTCTTTATGCAGCTGCGGAACGGGACCATGGGTGACAAACTCGTCGGGAAGGCCTAAGATGGTGATGGGTGGCAGATTGGCTGGTTGTGTCTCGGCATAGTGTTCCAACACCGCGCTGCCCAAGCCTCCTTTGCGAACACCATCCTCGATGGTGACAATCTTGTGGAAGCCTTGCCGGGCAATGCTGTCGAGAAGTTCGGTGTCGAGGGGTTTGAGGTAGCGCATATCATAAACAGCCACGCTGAGACCTTCGTTCTCCAACTGCTCGGCAGCTTCGAGGGCGTTATAGCCCAAGGGACCGAGGGAGATGACGGCGACATCGCGACCTTCGCGCACACAGCGACCCTTTCCCACCGATAGAGCCTCGAAATCATTCTGCCAATCGGGATGTATGCTACATCCTCTCGGATAGCGAATTACCACAGGTCCCTGATTGGGAAGTTGGGCCGTGTACATCATATTGCGGAGCTCGTGTTCATCCATGGGCGCACAGATGGTGAGACCCGGTATAGGACGAAGGCAGGCCAGGTCGAATGCACCGTGATGGGTAGGGCCGTCATCACCCACTATACCAGCTCGGTCGAGGCATAGAATAACGGGAAGATGTTGGAGTGCCACATCGTGAATAACCTGGTCATAAGCACGTTGCATAAACGAAGAGTAGATGTTGCAGAACGGCAGCATACCCTGGGCGGCGAGTCCGGCGGCAAAAGTCACGGCATGTTGTTCGGCTATGCCCACATCGAATGCCCTATGAGGCATTTGGTGCATCATGATGTTGAGCGAGCAACCCGTTGGCATGGCAGGTGTGATGCCCACGATGGCGGGGTTCTGTTCGGCGAGTTCGACGATGGTGTGGCCGAAAACATCCTGATATTTAAGAGGGCCACCATTGGCCGAAGCCTTAATCTGGGCTCCCGTCTCAGCATTGAACCGACCTGGGGCGTGGTATGTAATAGGGTTACGCTCGGCGGTACGGAGACCCTTGCCCTTCTTTGTAATCACATGCAACAGTTTGGGGCCCTTCACTTCTTTGAGTTGCGACAACACCTGTACGAGTTCTTCGACATCATGGCCGTCGATAGGGCCGAAATAGCGAAAGCCGAGGGACTCGAATACATTAGGCGCGCCGAGAGCCGCAGTCTTCGCCATGAAGGTCATGCGTTGGAAGAAATTGATAGACTTGGCCTTGCGACGGCTCTTACGGTCGGTGTCGCCACCCAGACGGCGCCACACGCGATCTTTGATGCGGTTGTATCGACGCGAGGCGGTGATGCGTGTGAGGTACTTGCTCAGGCCGCCTACAGCCTTATCGATGCTGATGCCGTTATCGTTTAGTACCACCAACATGTTGGTCTTCGACACGCCGGCGTTGTTGAGAGCCTCAAATGCCTCGCCACCAGTCATGGAGCCATCGCCGATGACGGCTATGTGCTGCCGTGCGGTGTTGCCTTGCAACGTGGAGGCCGTGGCCATACCGAGGGCGGCGCTGATAGAGGTGGAGCTGTGCCCTGTGCCGAAGGCGTCGAATGGCGACTCGTCCATGCGGGGGAAGCCGCTGAGGCCTCCGTAGGTGCGTATGGTGGGGAACTGGTCGCGACGTCCGGTAATGATTTTATGAG
>CALGBV010000140.1 GCA_937884015.1 uncultured Bacteroidales bacterium | reverse complement strand
TTCTACTAAACGGCGTTTGCGATGTCAACGGGGCGCCGCTGCTGGGAGTTTTCTTTGTGAACGAAACGGAGCGATCTGGCGTCTAAATAAAAAATGGATATTGTCAGTTTGATAAAATTTGGACTTTACCCGTTTTAATTGGGCACTTCAGCAAATAGCTCAAAACACGCAAAGAGGTCTTTATAATCTTGCCATTACCCACGAATACGCCGACCTTAACGCCCGTTTATTGGAACAATCCTATCTTGAGGGTAGCCACAAAAGTGTTTCCCCCTTCCTTTTCCATTCCGAACAGGAAATGAAAAGGAAAATAAAGGATGCAGAAACTGGAAACAAACATGACATTCCTTTGAAGACGCTCCATAAATATCGCTGGCGTTTTTTGCTTCTTGATGATAAAAGCATCGAGAAAATGTCGGGAAAAGAGGACAAAACGGAGGTTGAAATTACAAAGCTTCAAATCATTGCAAGCAATTTGGCCCGCTTAGGATTTGTCGAAGATAAAATCTGGTTCAGGATTATTGATTTTAAACCGATTAGAGATGCTAATGGGAAAAAGATTCTTAGCGATGATGGGCGAAAAATTGAAAAATATTCAAGCGGTAATCCAATAGAACCAATAGTAAAAATCGGAAAAGTGAAGGACGGTTCGTTTCAGAATAATGGGTCCAAAATTATATATACTCCCAACGATAATGAAATGCCATCATCCCTTGATGAGATTCAAATTGTCATCGACTGTGTAAAGCATGTTGATGCCGCTCAATATTGCCTCCAAAAATACAAATACGAAGTTGTCCTGCTGGACTACCTTTTGGACAAAAGCAAAGTTGATAATAAACCGGAATATGGCTATCAATTGCTGGAGAAACTTCAAGAATGGCACAAACATAGGGATGAGAATGGTGATGTTTATGTACCAGGTCCGAACAGCCGTTTCTTCTTCATGTTCATTTCAGCATTTGCTACGGCTGTGCATGAAAGGATGCTTGCCGATGGCTTTGCCAGGTCGGAACGCGGATTGTGGTATATAGGCGATGGCGCTTGCCCTACCAATACGCCGTACCTGTTTTCCTATCAGTTGCTGCTCTTGATGCAACATCGTGTCAAAGACCTGAGTAAAGATACCGAGGGTGGCTTTATGACCATCATTGAACTTCTTGAAAAAATATATGTCGATAAAGGCGATGCAGGAACAGAAGAAACACGCCAAAAAGCGCACGAACATTTTAACCATCTGTTGTTCATGCGTGAAAAATACAGAAGACTGGAAAAGTCATTTGGCAAAGAAGACGAGGATTATTTGAAAAAATCCAAGGATGATGCTGATTATATGATGAAGATGAAAGGCTCTTTATTGATACAATCTGCCTTTTCGGTTGTTCATCACTTTTCCGGTGCATTTTTCGAACATTTGCAGCAATTGGTCTATCTTACCGCATACGGCACCATCCGACAATGGCAGGATATGTGGGAGGAATATGTTTTTGTCAACAAGGAACTTTGTGACTACGACAAATATGTGAAAGAAAAAGACAATGATGGGAATGTGTTGAAAAGAGGGAAAGCCATCAGTGATGCTATTCGTGAATATATCATCAACTTAAAGGAAAACAACTACTGATGAATTACGGACGCTTTTTTGAGTTTGATTTCGAGAGTTCCTATCTTCAGAAAGGAATAGCGGTTTTCAACTACCGTTGGCTGAAGATGCAAGATGGCGATGCCGATAGTACGCCAACCTATCCTGTATATCTTACCTTTACGCCTGAATCATTCTGCTTTAATCTTCATTTTTTGCGGCCTGTAAAAGGAGTGGCATCAAGTAAATCAGCAGAAGATTTTGTTCATTATCACAACACCATCATTGAAGTGAGGTTGGCACCCAATGTGGATGTGTCAAAGGGATTGATGGAGAGCATCAATAATGCCTATGATGCACAGTTTCCGCTAAAGGGTCGTGCTAAAGGTCGGTCAAATGGTGAACTAACGATGAATGAATATTTACTTGATATTGTCAGGAACTCGTTTGATGCTCAGGATTGTCCTTTTGAAGGTTATTCCCAACTTGATTGTTTTGAACCAGAAACAAAGGATTGCTACGAAATGTCGAACGGAGGTCTGACACCTCATTTGTTGCGCAAAATCATCCTTGATTTTCTGTATGACCTTGAGTATACCAATGTGTTCAAAAACATAGCTTTCTACGATGACTTGGCGGCCAAACTGAAAGAAAACTTTTTCTTTAATGCGTTGATGAACAAGACACGGTATTATTATTATCGTACGGAATTGAATGCAAGGGAGGTTGTGGAACGCTGCCTTATGGCGGATGATGATGTTGAGAAATGTGACCAGGGATTGAAGTTCTATTTTGAGCAATATGCAAAGGCCGAACACGATTGGGTGGATTCGATCTTGGATGATAGAGCCATGAAGATTTTTCACGAATCACCGTGGTTCGGCGAGACGTATGAAGAACTGGAACAGGTGTATTTTGCCAAAAGGACTGGCAAGTGGAACAGAAAAAACAGTGAACGTGGGACAAAAGGCACCATAAAAAAAGTGCCTTCGATTTCTGAATTTAGCCGGCGGGATAAAGTGCTGCGCAAAATTGAGGCAAGAAAAAGATATTTATTCCGTATCAATGCTGCTGATGATCCTTTCAAACTGACGGTCAGTAATCTGCTGAACCTGATTCGAAAAAAATCACATAAAATAATTGGCAAAGAAGAGAAAACTATAAACAAGGCTATCGTTGAGCATTGTGATTCCGCAAAGGCTGCTGCCAATTGGGAAGTGGAACATTATCATTTTAAAGGTCTTTGGAAACTCTGGTTCTCGGATTGGAAGACCATGATGTGTTTAGCATTGGTAGGCATTATTTTGGTAGTTGTGGCTTCGTTTTTGTTCATTGGCTTGCGTGAGAATGAAAGATGGCAGTCTTGGAGATTCATTGTCGTGGCAGTTCCTTTCATGATGCTGCTAATTGTTGGAAGTAGGATGATCAGACGGCATTTTAGAAGTACATGGGGCATGGGCGGCTTGGCGCTGACAATGCCTCGCCTGTTAGCGGCTGTCGTTGCGGCATGGTTCACTATGTCAATGAGCGAGGATTTGTTTAAGCATTATGTGTTAGATACATCTCCGCATTGGCCGGTCATTATTCTTTTGACATTGATTACCCTGTTGTTTGTGGGATATGAATCGAAATTGCTTAATCCCTATGATAAATTGCTTAATGTGGTCGCCTCCTCGTTAATGGTTTTTCTCGTGGCATACATATATTCATTTGTTGTAGGACTGATGGTTTTTGATTTTTTCGGAGAGAAAATGATTGTTCAATGTGTTGAAGATATATGTGGTTTTGCCGATTGTTATAAGGACAATGAAATAAAAAACATCATCACTTCAATCAGAGGTGGTGAAGTTTTAAATAAGGCAAAATTGATTTTTGTTTTTCGGTTTTCATTCTTTGCTTCTTTCATTGGAATATTCTTGCAACTGATGTTCCAAGGCAAATCGGTTACTAAAATGGACTAAACTGTTAAATTGAAATAATATGAGTGTATTTGTTAAATCTCAGAACGAAACAATTAGTGGTACATACCTTAAAAGGTATTGTTTCCTTGCTTGCATCTTTTGTGCCACGTGCATCATCGGCTTAACTCTGATTGGTGTTTTCACTTTTAATACGAAAACCTGGAGTTATGGTGTCGCTGTTTTACTGTTTCTCTCGTTGGTCTTGGCTGTCATGGCCGTTGTTGCTTTGGTGGCTTTGTATCGTGAAATTGGGCGATATCATGAAAGGAAGTTCCCTATAGAAGTTCAGGGAAGAATAAAAGAGTTGGAAAGTGAAGTTGAACGGTTGAAAAAGGAGAATCCGCAATCGCATGAAGAAAATGATGCCAAGACGGAACTTCAAGCCAGCAGAAAAAATGAAACAAAGCGCTGTTGTAGACTTTTTAAAAGTGTAAGGAAAAGTGGAGTGGAAGATGATATGTTTACAAAGATGGAAAAAGAAATTTCGTACATTCTTGAAGAAAAAGTTAAGAGTGAAATTGAGGAAATTAAAAAGAAGTATGAAAAAGATTTGGCTGATTTGAAAAATGTTGCCGTGAATAAAATCCAAGAAATCAATTTATCACAAACTAAAGTCTGTCAAAATCCAGAAGAAGGAGGCTGCACTTCGTCCGACGAATCCGTTACCGAACCATTATAAAAAGACAAGTCTTTCCAAAAAGTCGAATCCAATGATTCATCAGCTTCACCTGCAATTCACAGAAGAGCTTCAACGGCGCGAACGGACA
>CALGBV010000139.1 GCA_937884015.1 uncultured Bacteroidales bacterium | reverse complement strand
CCAGTGTACATTGGCGTTTTCGATATGCTCTTTCCTGCAATTTGACCTATAGACCAAAGATAATCTTTTTTTTGCATTATTATCCGAATAATTATTATTGGAGCAATTATTATCCGAATAATAATAAAAAACCAGTGGTTATCGATCGACAACCACCGGTTAAAAATATAAAAGTATGAAAACAAAAATCCTACTTAGAATGAAAGGCTAAGCGTTGCGCCAAAAGCCATTGAATTGTTTTGTCCCGGAATATTGGTCTTCATAACGGCAGGCGTGAGATTCAGGGAAATGTTACCCTTATTTTCGTTGTAATCATCACACACCCAATTGATGCGGCCTTTACCAATGCCTTTGAAAATGAAACCTAATGGAAGGAAGATGTCGGCAGGAATTGCCAAAATTTCGCCTGCCAGCATTAAATCATAATCATAGTCAATTTCACCCGCGACGAGAAAAGTCACTGCAGCACCAAAAGTGATCCAGCCAATTGTCGCAAATGTTCTTCCTGTACGCAATTGTCTTCTGCCGCCGCAATAGGTGTCGAATCTGTCCTGTCCGACTAAAGCCAAGATTTCATCATCAGAAAGCGATTTGCCGTTCACATAGCAAATGTCCGTACCATCTCTTTCCAACAAGAAATTTGTTGGATTTGTCACAGTTGGAGTAACTGGTGTAACGGTGACGTTGTTGGTTTGAGGCATTTCCTTGGCAATCTTTTCAATTTCGTCCATTTTGTAAACGAAAACACTGCCGTCTGCCGTCTGAATCTTTAATGACTCACTTGGAACTTGCTCGATGATGATGCCTTTTGTGATGCCGCCGTTTTTCAGGTAAACGACATCTCTCATGTTGTTTTGTGCAATTGCCGATACGGCCATCACAACCAATGCAAATAATACTACTAATCTTTTCATGTGACTTGTATTTTGAAAAATTACTGTGTTGAATTTGTTGCAAAAATAGGAAATATTGGAAACGAAAGCAATTTTTCTAAAAATATTCTTTAATGTTACATGGAAAAACTATTTTTCACATTAAGGTTGTTTGTTTAAATGATGCCGATGTGGAACAAAAACACTACTTTTGCAACCCAAAATCAAAACGAAAAATGAAGAAATACATTATCACCATATTGGCCGCCCTTGTGCTGGCATCATGCGGCGAAAAGCAAAACCAGAACACGACCACGAAAAAGGACGAAACGAAGAAAAACATCGCCGTTCCGACGTTCTCTGCCGACTCAGCCTATCAGTTTGTGAAGGCACAGACTGATTTCGGTCCGCGCGTACCCGAAACCCCTGCCCATCAGCAATGCGCCGAATGGCTCACCGCCAGACTGTCGGAATTTGCCGATACCGTAATGGTACAGGATTTCCGAGCCCGCATTTTCAATGGACAGAATATTGATGGTCAAAATATTGTGGCTTCATTCAATCCGGATGCAAAAAAGCGGATTGTCCTTTGCGCCCACTGGGATTCGCGTCCCTTTGCCGACCACGATGCCGACGAGGCCAACTGGAACACGCCCATCGATGGCGCCAATGATGGTGCCAGCGGCGTAGGCATACTGATGGAATGTGCCCGGCTTTTCAAACTCCAGCCGCTGAACGAAAAATTAGGTGTCGACATCATTCTCTTCGACCTCGAGGATTACGGTCCGCGTCAGGATGAAGCCGAGAAATATTATGATGGTGAAAATCAGTGGGCTTTAGGCTCACAGTATTGGGCCAGGCAGCCACATGTTTACGGTTACAAGGCATATTACGGCATCCTGTTGGATATGGTTGGCGGCAGCAATCCCAACTTCCCGAAAGAGTACTATTCGCAAGGTTTTGCCGCCTGGCTCA
Organism: uncultured Bacteroidales bacterium; assembly: GCA_937884015.1. Taxonomy (GTDB): domain Bacteria; phylum Bacteroidota; class Bacteroidia; order Bacteroidales; family F082; genus Limimorpha. Next base: position 16,369 of record CALGBV010000139.1, on the reverse strand, counting down.
GCAACAAGGTCTGGAGCAAAGCCTACAGTTTGGGCTACAGCCATTGCTTCAGCAACGAACTCGGCGACCCCATCAGCGACGACCACATTCCTATGAATCAGGCGGGCTTGCCAACCATCGACATCATTGATTTGCAACCAAATAGCAACAACGGAAGCTTTCCTGAGACCTGGCACACTCTTAACGACAACATCTCGAATATCGACAAAGAAACCCTGGGAATGGTTGGAAATCTGGTCGTCAACGTGGTTTATGGAGAATAAGGCAAAATTTGTGGTTCAGTTTTTGCATATTTAGGAAAACATAGAATAATATTAGTCAACACATTTAATAACTAAACACTTAAAAAAATGAAAAAAGTATTATTGACATTGGTCGCTTTGGTGGCCTTCACAATTGGAGCTATGGCTCAAGACGGAATCGGTTTGAGATTAGGTACAGGTTCGGCTTTCAATGCTGAAGTTTCGTACCAGAAAATGCTGAGTCAGAGGAACAGACTTGAACTTGATCTTGGTGGCGATATTGCTTTAGCCCCTGGCTTGAATTACAATCATTATAGCGGTCTTCTGACCGGCGCTTACCACTGGAGATTCAACATCATTGAAAACTTCGGATGGTTTGTTGGTCCTGCCGCCGGCATCGGTTTTTGGACCGAATACTACAGGAACAATCCTGAATTGAATCACTCGGCTTTCAATCTCAACATTGGCGCTCAAGGCGGCGTTGAATACTATTTCAACGGCATCCCGCTGATGGTCAGCCTGGATTCGAGACCAATGATTGACGTTTTGGGATTCGGCAAGGATTATAACCATTACAATCCTTTTTCGTGGGGCGTCTGCGCAAGCGTGAGATACACATTCTAAATTGCGGTTCCGCACTGTAAACAAAAAGAGAAATCACCCATGGGTGGTTTCTCTTTTCATATTCAGGCTTTTTGCCAATGTCAGACCAATTTGTTTTCCAAATCCTTCATTGCCTTTCTGACAGGCACATACTTATAAAGCACCTGATAGGCCATTTCGGAAATAGGTGCATTTTTCAAATCCTGGGAATTGATAAAACGGATGTATTCCGCGGCGAAATAGCCTTCAGCAACCATGGTCATTTCGTTCAGGGCCGATTTCACAGTGTTGCCTCTGCCTATCAGCACGCCAAGCTGACGGTTTCGGCTGTGACTCGAATAGCACGATACCAGCAAATCGCCCAAAAAACTCGATGGCAAAGTCTCCATGTTTAACGGACATTGCTTCTTGAAAAACCGAATCATTTCGCCAGCACAATTCGACACCAAGACCGAAACAAAATTATCGCCATAGCCCAAACCGACAGCCATTCCCACAACCACGGCATAAATGTTTTTCAACACGGCGGCATACTCCAAAGCGACGGTTTCTTTAACGTAATTGATGACCATAAAACTGGTTTTCAACTGTTTGCCAATGAGTTTTGCATTGTTTATATCGGTGCAGGCAACGGAAAGATGCGTCAGGCGGCCGTGCGAAACCTCTTCGGCATGTGTCGGCCCGCTGATGAAACCGATTTGGTCAGAAGACAATCCATAATGGTCTCGCACATACTCCGTAACCGTTTGATATTCACCTGGAACAATGCCCTTTATGGCAGAAACTATGATTTTATCTTTCAGCGAGACTTCAAGCGAACTTAAATACGATTTCAGGTAAACGGAAGGCGTCACTAAAAACACGATGTCGGCATCTCGAACCGTTTCGTTGATATTGCTCGATAATGACAAACGCGTTGAGTCGAAATCTATATCGCTCAGATAGCGGCAATTACGGTTTTCTGTCTTCAACGATTCCAAGACTTCCGGATTGCGGACAAACCATTTCACCTTTGTCTGGGTCTGCGAAAGCAGTTTCACCAAAGCCGTCGCCCAACTGCCGTGACCGATTACGGCGCATCGTATATTTTCAGACATATTCTGTTTCATTTTGATTTAAACTCTGCTTTTTGCTCCACGGGATTGGCGTAAATGCCTAAGAAAATATCTTTCAGAACCTGCAAATCCATGTCTTTGCATTCATTCATCCAATTCATATATTGAATAAATGTATCTTTTTGACTTTCAGTATAATATTCTGAAAAACGACTGGTTCTGCTACGCAAATCATGGGCAATGAAATTATTGGGAGTCAAAAGATAGTTGGCGAAAATGCTTTCATCGAGATGATGGGCAATATTCTTATACAAGGCATTGGCATTTCCCGTATTCAACTGATTCAGAATATCTTCCGTCAAAGGTTTTCCAACTCCGAAATGCACCCTGCCTTTTGGTTGTTTGATGCCCGTCAGAATGCTGTTCAAATCTTCGCCAGGCTTTTTCTCGTATTTTGCATTGCGCGAAGCATACAGTTCCAAAGCCTTCAGTTTGTCGCACGATTCCCATTCGTAAGAAACTGCAATCGGCACAATGTTCAGTTCAGCCAACGACTTGATGGCATCGTCGCGGCGGCTCATGCCGAACATCTTGATAATGGCCGGGTCAGTGGCATCAATGCCGTTTTTGGTGCGGCCGTTGCGTTGGGCGATCCAAACCGATTCGTGCTCTTCGGTGATGACGTGGCGCATATATTCCGACATGTGCATCAAGTTGCGGTAAAACTCCAACCGGTCACCGCCACGCTCCGTGCGGAACATCTTGTTGGCCTTACCGACATCTATGACAAAAGGATGGCACATCAGGTTGGCACCGAAAGTGATTTGACAAGTCGTATGATGGTTGGTGTAAAGGATATATTGCAGCAGCATGGCATCGAGAACAATGTCACGATGGTTGGAAATGAACAGATAGCTGCAGTCGGTCCTCAAGTTTTCCATGCCGGAATAAGTGAAATCAGTGACCGTTTTGCCCAAAATCTGCTCAATGGCTGCTTTCATCAAAACGATTTGAAGCTCATTCGTATTCCTAATGCTGCGGATTTTCTCTTTAAGCGTTTGAAAATCAACATCGGGAAAGGCGAATTGCGCCACATTCGGCAACACTTCGCTATCGGCAATGCGTTGCATGGCTGCCGGAATCTCGCTGTCGTAATATGGCCTTATGTCGTCGAAATTGGTCATTTTTTTCTCAAGTCGATGAATTTAATCGGTTTGCGGCTTTTGGCCGGGAAATTGATTTTCTGGATTTCCTCAACGGGAAGGATTTCGATTTTCGGCGCCACACGTATGCGCGAGCGGAAACTGTCTTTCAGTTCCTTCACCACATCGAAATCGACCGTGTGTTTCAAGCCGATTTTCACAATCACGTCGTCGGTTCCGGCTTCGCTGTCGTGAACCTCAATCACATAATTCTCAATGTAATCCGTATTGTCGAGCACATCGTTTATCGCAGGCGGATAAAGTGTTGTTCCCTTCAGTTTAATCATATTGTTCTTGCGGCCGATAAGCGGCGTCAGGCGATACGAATTGCGGCCACATTTGCATTTCTCAACGATTTTCGTGGCAATGTCGCCCGTGCGGAAACGCAGCAAAGGCATGGCCTCAACACCCAAAGTCGTGACAACGATTTCACCAGCTTCGCCATCGGGAACGGGCATGTCGTCTTCGCCAATTATCTCAACGATAATCAGTTCCGGATGAACGTGACCGCCCATGCCATATTCACATTCCGAGAAAGTGGCGCCCATTTCGGTGGAAGAATAAGTGGCAAACAGCTGCACGTCCCATTTTTCCTTGATTTTCTGTCCCAGCAGGTTCAGATTGAAATTCTGGTCACGCAAGCCTTCGCCAATGCCGATAATGCGCTTGATGCTGCTGTTTTTATAGTCAATGTTGTGTTCTTCAGCATATTGGATCAGTTTCAGGATAAACGACGGCACGCACATGATGGTGTCGGGTTTGATGCGCCTGATGGTGTCCCACTGCAATTCAGGAATGCCGTTGCCGACACGAATCACGCCTGCGCCCATTTCGCGAAGGCCCAAAAAATAGGCCAAACCCGCCATGAAACGCTTGTCCAAAGTAGTCATCAGCTGAACCACGTTGCCGGGTTTAAGTCCCGCACATTCAAACGATTTCTTCTCGTTGTAGGCCAAACGCTGCAAGTCCTTTTCGGTACAGCCGAAGGTGACAGGATCACCCAAGGTTCCCGAAGTCGTGATATAATCGATGATTTTATCCTTCGGGCAGCAAAGAAATTCGTCGTTGAAAAGCTGCAAGTCTTTCTTTTCGGTGAACGGAATTTTCACCAAATCCTCAATATGTTGAATCTTGTCAATGTCGATGTCGTAGCTCTTGAACATCCGCTGGTAATACGGCGAATTGTTCTTCAAGTATGTCAGTTGTTCATGCAAAAGGTTTTCCTGATAGACTTTGATTTCTTCTGCCGATTGAAATTCTATATCCATGATATTCATTGTTTTATTGTTTCCAACCATTTCAAAAACTCATATTTCCATACACGGCATTCCTCCGTTCCATAAATTTCGCTGACGCCAAATCCATGTCCGCCAGTCTGATACTGTATATATCGATGGGGAATGTCTGCTTCAGTCAATGCCGCATCTAATAATTCGGAATTGTGATAATCGACCACCGGGTCGTCAACGCAATTCACGAGAAACACGGGGGGGCAATCTGCTGGAATCTGTTTTTCCAGCGAAAGCAATTCGCAATAACGTTTACTGTTCTGCCGCCATTCGCCCAGCAAGCCCGTCCTTGAACGTTTGTGAACGCACGAAGCCGTCATGGTGACGACAGGATAAATCGGCGCCACGAAATCCGGACGCAGGTTTACCTCCGTCTCTATGCCGTTTTTTTTCAAATAATTCGTTCCGCTAAAACAAGCTGCCGACATCACCAAATGACCTCCTGCCGAAAAACCCATCATACCGACTTTATTAGCATCAATCTGATAATCAGCAGAATGTTCTCTCACCCATTGCAAGGCACGCTGTGCATCAGTAATCATGTCGGGATACTGTCGGCCTCGGCAATAAATCCGGTAGTGGCAGAAAAAGGCACCAAAACCAGCCGTCCGATACTGCAAGACAAAAGCCGAAATGCCATTAGCCTGAAGAAATTTTGCCACTTCAATACCTTCGCCTTTTACGTCAAGCCAATAATAACTTCCACCAGGGCAAACAATGATGGCCGTGCCATCAGGATTGTTTTCGGCAAGATAAGGCGTCAGGACTACATTTTTGCCTTTTCTCGCAGCATCAGTACCTTCCCAAAGGTGAACCGCTTCCTGAGCCGGCAAATGCGGCAGGGACAAAAAGAAAAACAAAAGAAATATCAGCAACCGCTTCGTCATGTCAACCCAAGATGCGCATCACTTCTTCCTTGCTTAACTGACGGTATTTGTGCTGCATGTCAGCATCGAAATCGACTTGGAAATACTCCTCGTCATAGAAGGAAAGCTTTGAATTGGTGTCGGGATTACATTCCAAATAGACGATTTCGTCCATACTGAAACCTTTGGCAGCACAAATCTGTTCGGCCAAGTATTTCCCTGCGTAGGTCACCGATGAGCCTGGATTATCCTGATACAACTCGGTGACAATCACGTATTTCTTTCCTTCCACTTCGCGGATTTTCAGGCCGCAGGTCGAGGGCATGTCCCATTCGCCTTTGAATGAAAAGATCTCGTCGTAATATTCTGGTGATACTTTCATGGTTTTAATCAATTCTAACGTTTACATTGCGTTTCGTTCTGTCCACATCACGGCCAAACGACTTGTTGGCCAACTTGCGGTCGCGCGGACGGAAAGTGCCGTCTTCCATTTCGCGGAGTGCTACGTTGCAGAACAGGCGGAACATCTTCTGTTCCTGACTTTCGTTGGCATAGAAACTCTTCCAAGCATAGTCGTAAAGATCCTGCAACTTTTCTGGCGACATGTTTTTAGGCTGATAAACGACCTGACCGGCATTGTAATGGTTCCAGTCGAAATCGAAAATACGGCCTTGGCGCATCAAGTCGTCGTGACCTTTCGTGTGCGGGAAAGGTGCAAAAATGGTGAATTCGGCTAAATCCAAATCAATTTCGCCCAAGAAGTCAATCAGCCGCTTGATGTCGTCTTCCGTCTGATTGTCAAGGCCAAACAAAATGGTTCCTTCCACGCCGATGCCGTAATCATGATAGCGTTTCACACGTTCCTTGATGTAATCGGAAGTGTCGTAAACGGCCTGATAGACATACCATGCACCGGCTTTTGCCGCCAAGTCGAGGATTTCGGGGTCATCTTCGATAGTGTGGCTGATCCATTTTTTCTTCAATGGTGCGATGGCGGTAAACAGTTCCTTTTCCCATTGCTTGTCCTGGGCCAACGAATTGTCGACAATGAAAAGGCGGTTGTTGTCGATGCCTGCCATGTCTTCCACCACCTTGTCGATGGGGCGTGGACGGAACTTGCGGCCACCCAAATAGGAAACGGCGCAAGGATAGCAGCTGAAACGGCAGCCACGCGAAGCGTGGAAAAGGTCGACCATCTGAACACCTTTGTGGTTGTAGAGTTCGCGCTTGTACAAATCGCGGCGGCACGGGCCAACCAGTTCAATGTCAGGTTGATTGCCCATGTAATTGTATATCTTTTTCAAGTCGTCGTGAAGGAAATCCTGCATGACTTGTTCCGAACGACCTTCCGATTCGCCCAAAAACACACTGTCGACGTGCTGAATCATTTCCTCGGCATGAAGCATAGTCGAAATGCCTCCGGCAATCACTTTTTTGCCGCGCTTATGATATTCGTCGGCTATTTCCCAACCGCGTTTCACTTGCGTCGTAAGCATCATGGAAAGGGCGACAAGGTCGCATTCTTCTTCAAAATCAATGGCTTCCACATTTTCATCAGTGAATGACACATCGACGTATTCAGGCAAAGTCGCAGCAAAGGCAACAGGGCCGTGAGGCGGCAGATTGAAAGTGGTCTGGCCCGGCAATTTGTTCCATTTCGGATAAATGAGTTTCAGTTTTATCGTTTGCATATTTTATGATATTTATTCAATTTGATAAGGTTTGCAAAAATAACTATCTTTTATTTAGTTTCATACGTTTTCTATGATTTTTTCAAGCACAGCATTTCGTCCCACAATGGCTTCCACAGTCTCGATAGCCGTCAGAGAAACACCGCAAAATCCGTGAATATTAACGTTTTGCCCTGTCAAAAAAAGATTTTTCACCTTCGTGAAAGGCGACAATTGCGAAAGCGTCATATTGTTGCCATCCTTGCGGAAACCAAACAAAGAGCCGTTTTTGTTGCCGTAAAAATCACGGATAGTCAAAGGTGATGAGGCAAAGGCAAATTCTATGTTTTCGCAGAATTTCGGATAAATGCACTCCATTTTGTCCAAAACCTTGTCCAAATGTTCCTGTTTCCATTGCTCGTATGCTGCACCTCGGTTGCCATGTGTGGTGTTTTCCCACGCTTTCACGCAATTATAATCCATCACGCAACAGATAATCATTGTTTGGGCAAATTCACCTTGATTCCTGACCGGCGGAGTGGTATACATCAATCCTTTTGGCCATGAATTTTTATCGTAATCAGCTAAATTCCAAGTGCTTTCATAATCATCAAGACAGAAATTCACATGATTGAAATATGGGAAAGCGTTTTCCTTGAACTTAATGAAAACCGAAAAATTGGAATACGTATTCGGAATTTCGTTCAAGCGGTTTTTAAACGATGGCGGAAAAGCCTTTTCAGAGATGACCTTCAGTAATATATCGGGATGCACATCGGAGATGTAAAGGTCGCCTTTAAATGTTTCATTTTCAGTATTTACCGAAGTCACTTGATGATTTTCGACGACGATTTCCGTTACCTTTTTGTTGGTCAGGACTTTCCCGCCTGTAGTTTCTATCACTTCTTTCAGCAAATCGGCCATCTGCTGGCTGTCGTCATTAAACTGACACGAACCGTTGATGTGAAGCACGCTCAGCAAAGCATTGATATAAGCAGGCGTTTCGCCTGGCACACCGCCGTAAAGCGGACTCAGATAATACAGTAAAGATTGCAGTTTTTCGTCTGATATATAATGACTTATCAGTTTTTCAATCGGCCAGAAAAACATTTCGCTGTGCATGAAGCCATTCTTTTCCGACTTGCGCAAATAGTAAAGGTCTTCTTCCTCCGATAACTGATACAATTTGTCAACATACGCCTTGATGCCGTCGCGTTCTTTCGGAAAACGGGAGGCAAGATAATTCACATAATTTTCGCGACCTTTTGGCAAACGATATGATTCATTATCAGAAAGATATGTGATTACATCGAAACCATCTTCGTCCATAAAACGAAGTGAAATCCTATCCATAATGCCTAAATACTGGCAGATTTTCCGCAAGGAACCATCGGGTTGGAAACCGCCGAAAACGTGCATCCCCGTAGCAAAACTCACGCCTTTGCGTTTGAAACACTGCAAGCCGCCGCCGTAAATGGCGTTTTTTTCCAAAACCGTCACGCGGAAACCTTCTTTAGACAACAGAGCACCCGAAACCAAACCACCCAAACCGCCGCCAACAATCACCACGTTTTTCCGATTTGCCTCAACAACCTGATTCCTAATGTTTTCCTCGCCCAAAACGCTTGAGCAAGCCGTCATAGAACCGACCAAAACACCAAGCAAGCCATGAGAATTGATATTCTGCCCGACCAAAAGCAGATTCGGCACTTTCGTTTTATAGGAAACCCTTCCGGCAATGCCCGCCGTGACATCCTTTGCCAAACCGTACATGGCACCATCGGGCGAAAGGGTGTAGTCGCGATAAGTGAGTGGTGTCGCCGTATAATATACTGAAATATAATCTCTTAAATTAGGAAAATCTTTTTCAACAACATCTAAAATGCGTTCCGCACATTGTTTCTTAAACGCCTCGTAATCCGCTCCGCGTCTATTCACTTTCGTCTCGTGCCAAGCTGCCAGTTCCGCTGCCGACATATAAGCCAAAATGATGCCGGTTTGGGCGAATATCTGATCTTTTTCCATGCAGTGATGCATGTAAAGATAGCCCTTTGGCCAGTCGGAATCGAGCGTGCCGGTCATCTCCCAAGGCGAATCGGTGTGAAAACCATAGAAATTGGAATTCATGTAAGGCAAAGCGTTTTCCTTAAAATGCAGATACAGCGAAAACACAGAAGTCGTGTTTTTCATCGCTTGAATCCTGCTGCGATAAGCCGAACTGAATATATTGGCATCCAAAAGGTTGAGCAGCAAAGCAGGATGAATGTCGGAAAAAACCAAATCGGCAGGAAAAACATCGCTATTTTCCGTTTCAACGCCAACCGCCTTATTCTCTTCCGTTATGATTTTTACCACTTTTTTGCGCGTAAGAATCTGTCCGCCATGACTTTGCAGCACTTCCACCAAAGCCTTGGCTATGTTGTCGCTTCCGCCAACAACGCGGAACGCGCTACTATTGTAAAAATCGAAGACAAAAGCATGGGAAGCAAACGGCGTCTTATCGCGTTCGGCGGCATAAAGCGAAAGGTTTCCGACCAACACTTTTTGCAAAATCGGGTCGGTTATGGTCGCCTCTATCACATCGTTCAAACTGCGCATTTGCAACTCATTATCAACAAGATGAGATGTCGTTTCATTTAAAAAACGATAAGGCGATGCCGAAGCGATTTTTTCAACCAAGTCGCAATAATGCTCCAGATTTTCCCTTTGGTCAGGGAAACGTTCTGCCATTGTGTTGACGAATTTTTCGCGCCCGTTGGCAAAACGGAAATGCTCGCCATTCAACGAGACAATATCGTAAGCATCGCTATCTAACCTACTGAAATTCAGTTTATCCTTAATTTCAAGGAAATTGAAATAGTTTGAAAGAATCTGCCCATCGTCGAGACTGCCGGCAAAGTGCATTCCCGTCTCGAATTTGGCTCCGTTTCGGGTGAAACATTGCAGGCAACCGCCAATCTGCTGACTTTGCTCCAAAATGGTGACATCGTAGCCGTTTTTCGCCATAATGACACCCGACGAAAGTCCGCCCAAACCGCTACCTATGATGACGCATTTCTTTTTCATTGCAACCATTCGTTTACATTGATAATCAAATCAGTAGCAGGAATTTCGCTTTCCTGTTTCACAAAATGCAGGTTTTCGGGAATCCCGACACAATGTGCCGCTATCTGGTATTTATCTTCGTCGCTTTCAAAAGCGTAAACCTGCTTTTTGCGGTTGGCCAAGGCCAAGACCCAAACCAGTTCACCTTGTCCGGAATTGAGAATGGAAATTGAATTAAAGTGCAGATTTTCAATTTCTTCCGTGTATTGCTTGATTTTTCGCAACATGCGGCGACTCTCCTGCTCCACTTCACGGCCTTTGTAAAGATATTTGTAACGCACAAAAGGCAAGCAATAGCTGACATCTTCGCACTCATCGCGCAGTTCATCATAATGGCTGACAAACATTTTGTGACATTCTGAAGTCAGCGCGCGTGTATCTTTTTCAGCAAAGGTTTCATTTTCAATTCTTTGGCAAACTTCCACCGTTATCTTTCCTTCGCGAAGCAAAATGTCTTTTTTCGGCATCACATCGCCGACGCCATGAATGAAAACAGGCAAAAGGTCAACATTCAAGGTCTGAGCCAACTGGAAGGCGCCTTTGTGGAAACGCAAAATGTTGCCATCCTCGGAGCGTGTCCCTTCTGGGAAAACAACGATGGAATAGCCGCGCTCGACAAGCGATTTCAGCCTTTCAACATTCTTGTCATAACCATCGGAAACGGGATAAAACTCTGCATATCTGATGATTAGTCCGTAAATTGGATCTTTCCAAACCCAATCGTTGGTCAAAATCACCAGTTTTGGATTCAGCATCAAAGTACACACCAAATCGAGATGCGACTGATGATTGGCAATGATGACTGCCGGTTTTTCAAAGTTCTCGTTCACCTTGTTGAGTAACTCGAATTTCACGCCTGGAATGTGTTTCACGGCAAATCCCGTAAAGGCGCAAATCATCTGATGATACCAGAGTCTTTTCTTCTCAGAATTGGGCACAACCAAACGGTAAACAAGTGTTAAAGGCGTGACTATCACGAAAGAAGCGATGAAAAAAACGAGCAGGCTGACGAAAGTGTAAAGCAGCCGTTTCAAAGTGATTGGCACTTGACGGAACTGGTTTTTCTTCTTCGTAATCCACTCAAAAATGATAGGCGGCAGGTAACAAGCCATGAACACGACCGTCGCCATGCCGATAATGGCCACTTCCGCCAACGAACGCATGGCCGGATGTTTGGCAAAAATCAAGGAACCGATGCCGATAAACATCAGAATACCAGACAAAATCACGCTATTGCGGTAGTTTTTCAGCATCTTTTTTCCGTAAGCATATTCGTAGACCAATCCCTCGGTGATGAAAATCGTGTAATCGTCGCCTTGACCGAAAATGAAGGTCGCCAAAATGATGTTTACGATATTGAAACGGATGTCGAAAATGTTCATAATGCCCAAAATCCACAGCCAACCAACGGTAAGCGGCAAAAACGATAACAGACTGAGTTCCAGATTGCCAAACGAGACCAAAAGGAAGAAAAAGACCACAAAACCACACACATAAAGAATGTAGTCGAAATCGTCGGAAAGCGCCGAAACCAGATTGCTGCCCACATCGGAAATGTCGAAGACAAAAGCGTTTTCGGGCAAACCATTACGCATTTCAGCTTTCAGATTTTCGGAAGCCGAAGTCGGGACTTTCACAAAATTCACGATGCGTGTCAGGCTGTCGTGTTGTAGGTTGTAATTGCTGCACAAACCCGAAAGTGACTCCATATCAGCAGCTTCCAAAGGCTGATATTCTTTTTCAATGCCCAAAATGAAATCGGAAAAAGCGCCTTCGGCAAAACCAACCTCACGCGAAGCCTTCTCGATGGCATCGGCCACATCGGCATGACGCGCCCAAAAGCCGTTCCACATTTCAATCGACTGGCTTTGCCTTTTCAGCGAAGGCAACAAGCCATCCATACCCGAAATGCTGACTTGCACCGAATCGTGAAAACTTGCCCGAAATTGCTGCAAGACGTTTTCGTTGGTCTCCAAAGCCGATTGAAAATCAGCACCTTCCGAAACAAGATAAATCAAATCCTCGCTTTCATCGTTTTGCAGCGACTGACTGAGCAAAGCCAAATCGGCGCGCTGCTGTTCGGTCATATAATTAATATTGTGCAAGTCAGAATCAAATGACGTTCCTTTGCTGAAACATGCCAAAACTATGGTTATCAATACAATAGGCAGGAAAGCTATTCTCTTGATTTGCTTCCATTTCTCCGATTGCGTTCCTATTTCCGAATCGAAAAGACGGTTGGTCTTTTTCGGCGAAGCGGCAAAAACGGGAAGAAAAACCATCACGAAAAGAATGGTTCCGATGAGCATCAGGGCGCCGAAAAGACCCAAGTCGCGCATAGCCTCCGCTTTCACGAAAACCAAGCAAGCAAAAGCCGCCACCGTGGTAATGTTGCCGATGACCAAAGGCTGAATCACTTCTTTCAAGGCCGCACGTTTGTCGGGCTGCTGCTTGATGTGGTCGAGATAATGCAAGGGATAATTCACCGCAATGCCCACAATGACGGAACCGATGCCAACCACAATGATTGAAATTCCCGACTTGAACAAGGCAATGACCGCCAAAGCGAAAATCCAGCCGAAAAGTATGGAAATGCCCAGCCAAAGCAGATTGCGCTTGCGACTCATTGTGAACATTAAAATGCTGAAAATCAATACAACGGCAAGAATGATAGAAAGAAAACTATCACGCTTGATTTGCTGCGCATTGGTGACGGCAATGGTTGGTGCGCCAACGGCAGAAATGCTGACCTCGGGAATTTCCGCTTCCGTCAAAGCAATGACTTTGTCAATCATTTTGACTAATATGGCATTCTGTTTCGTATCGTTGCCGTCGAAAGGCGAGGTGAGAAAAGCAAAAGCCTTGTCGCCGTTTTCATTGAAAAGACACTCATTTTCAACATGATAGCCTTCCGTTGCATTGAGTGCATTCAGTCGCTGCAAGGCTGGCGAATACAGATTGAGCGGATCGTGCCTCACACCTTCGACCACCATGCTTGATGTTGGAAACGAAAGCATCCGCTTGATGTTGCCCATACAAGTTGCAATGTAATCGGGCGCGGCAAGCAGCGAATCGGCGCGGCGGTAATCGTTTTCGGTCAAGAAAAGCGGCGGATTGTCCCACATCAAGTCGATGGCATCGAAAACCGGCGTGTCGTCGACATGACACCGCAAGTCGGAAACCAAGCCTGCCGTGTCGGTTTCAAACCATTTTTCCTCAAATGCATCGAGGGCATCGCTCAAAATATAGGTGGTTTCATCGGCATCAATCGAATCGGTGTTTGCCGAAAAAATCAAGGTGACCTGACCCTGATTTCCCAAATCGTTATACACCGATGTGTATTTTTCCTTTTCCTTGTCGGTAGGCAAAAAATCGGCTATATTTTCCTGAAAATGAAGCCGTAAACTCGAAATCACGCAAAGGGCTACCAAAGCAAGGAACAGCAGGATTGCCAAGACTTTGTTTTTTGATAAGCGGTCAAATATTTTCAGCAAAACCTTAACCATGACGCCTCCATTTCCTTATTAATCGCGACGGCCAACCGTAAAACAAAGCCAAAATGCACAGAACCGTATTCAGCACGCTGATGCGGAAAAAATCCCAAAACGGACGGAAATGCGTCACCCGTTCTTCCGCTTTCGGATAAAAGACATTGATTTTTATCGGGACTAAATCCGTGCCGCGCCAAGCCGAACCTACCAGAAGTTCCAATTCCGCTTCGTAACGCGAAGTCAGGAGTTTCAGATTGGGTAGTTTTTTCAAGGGATACAAACGGTAACCTGTCTGAGTATCAGGCAAATCAATTCCAGTCTGAATATGAAACCAAAAGTTTGAAAAACGGTTGGCGAAAGTGTTTTTTCCAGGCATGTTTTCCATCTTTAAATTGCGGCTTCCGACAATCAAGGCACCTTTGTTTTGTTGAAAAGCGGCAATGAAAAGAGGCAAATCCTCGGGATAATGCTGCCCATCAGAATCAATTGTAATGGCATATTCAAAGCCCTGACGCTCAGCTTCTTCAAAGCCACGGCGCAAGGCATAGCCTTTGCCTCGGTTTGCACCATATTCGATAATCGAAATCCTGTCAGATAAGGAAACCAAAATATCATGCGTTCCATCGGTACATCCGTCATTCACGACAATGATGCTGTCGCAAAATGGCATGATGCGCTCCAAAACCTGCCGTATGGTTCCGCCGTTATTGTAAGTCGGCACGACAACGCAGATTTTTTCCTGCACCATGATTTGACGGATGTCGGTTTCAGACAGGTTCATAGCTGTAAACAACAGAAATTTTTGCAAATGTTTGGGTTTCGTCGGAAACTGAAAGCTGCGCCTTGCAGCCGTTTTCCTCATCGGAAATATTTGAAAACGAATATTTTATAAGTTTTCCTTCGCTCGGAACGATGGTCGAAAGGAATTTCACGTTCTTCACGGTTTTCAGAAACAAGTTCCTGTTCAGTTTGCGTTGCAGCAATTCGCCGGCGGTCTGCACAATGCACACGCCTGGCGTAATCGGATTGCCTGGAAAATGCGCTTTGTAAATGAAATGCTCTGGGTTGACTTGCAGCAAAGCCACAAAACCATTTTCTTCATCACGGATTTCCTTCACGAAAAAAAACTCATCCAATAGTTTCATGGCAATCAATTGATTTTGAAAAGTTTATCATCAATATCGCGATTCAGAACCATATCCTTGAATTGAATGACCGTGACATCACCACTTGCTTCGGTGAATTCCACACGGTTGATGATTTCCGATTTTTTGTCGAAACAGAAAGTCAGGCGGCTGAACATGCGTTTCATGTCTTTTTTCAATGGCGTGAGTTCTGCTCTCCAGAAATCGCCATCCGAAAAAATCTCCACGTTAAAGGCCGTTCGGTCAAACAGTTTCTTGCCCGAAACACTACCTAAAATGATGTTGGCAATGCCTTTGTAAATGCGGCTTTTGTTGACATCGACAACCTCCGTCTTGTTTTCCGACTGCGTCATCACTTTGTCGCCATTCACGACAAAAGCAAAGGTGTAAGGCGAAGTGTATGCCCAGCGCAAGGCATCAGTCGACTTGTAGTGCATGGTTCCTTCGGCGCGTGCCGGTTCTTCAAGCATGGCCATTTTCTTGGTCTGCTCGAAATCGCATTGCAGGGTTTTTATGGCAGCCGTGGCTTTCGTCAATCTGTTTATCACATCCTGTTCAGCCTCATTTTTCAGTTTTTCCTGCGAAAACGAAGGGCAAGCCAGCAACATCAGCAATAGGAAAACGATATTTCTTTTCATCTCAATTGATTTTTATTTATCTCATTATCAGCATACAACCTAAAACCACAAGCACAACTCCAAACCATCGGGCCAAAGGAATCTGCTCGCCAAACACAAGCAATGCAGCAATCATGCCAAAAACGTAGCCCAAAGCCGTCATCGGATAAGCCTGGCTGAAAGGAAACTTTTTCAAAATATAAAGCCAAAGCACCGTGGCAATGCCAAAACTGATTCCGCAAGCCAAGAGCCACCAATCGGTGAGGACGGTCTTGAAATAAGCCCACGACCATTCAAATTTGCCCAATTTGGCTAAGGCCAACTTAAGCAACACCTGTCCTCCCGAAAGGAAGATGGTCTGCAACGAAACCAATCCTAACAATCTCCACATGTTTTTTCCAATAAAGTCAATGAATAGTTTTTGCCATCCGAACGGTTGAAAAGCAACAGGCACTGCGGCTTTTCAATCTTTTCAATATTTTGATTTACAAATAAATGCTGTGGAATTTCACCCTGTTTTAAGCAGCAAGCCGCAACATAAAGACCCAAGCCCGAAGCCGTGAAACTTTCGCCAAACAGATGTTTGTACTGCAACAAAGGCTTGCCGCCAAACAAAGCATCGGTTTCGGCAAGATAGAGCGCATCGCTTTCCGGATTTCCACTGATTCCAGTCACAACGGCATCAATATCAGAAAGTTGCTTGCCAGCATCGGAAAGCATTTTTTCCAAAGCTGTTTTCAATGTTTCCATCGAAGGCTCGTAAAGCATCTTGAAGCCCGAAATGGCGCACCAGGCATTTTCGGATTCATCACTCAAAACCATCGAAACGGCGGCTTCGCCACAAATGGATCTGCCCTGACCGAATATCTTGCCTTTTTTCAGAATATCGAAAAAAGCAGGCGTCATTTCATCGTGCCCGCCAACCAAAGCCGAATGGATTTTTTCCAAGCGGAACTGCATCCAGGCATCTTGCAAGGCACTGTCGAAGGAAATGCTTTTGTGGGCGTAAGTCACATTATAGCCGTGGTTTTTCGTCTGAATAGCCACCAGTGAACTGATGGTGTTGTGCGTGGATTGCATGAAA
>CALGBV010000138.1 GCA_937884015.1 uncultured Bacteroidales bacterium | reverse complement strand
CCAGTTCGGCCTTAATCTTATACAAGCCAAGTCGGTGAACGATAGGGATATAGATGTATTTGATTTCGTGGAAATACTTGCCCAGGCGGTCGGCATCGACATCGTTCTGGTTGCGCACGTCATACACGCGGTGCACCACTTTCAGCAGCACGACGCGCATGTCTTCAATCAGCGAAAGGAACAAGGTGCGGAAATTATCGGAATTATACGCGACTTTTTCCGTCTTCAAGGCTGAAATCTTGCCGAAACCATCCATGATGATGGCCACCGTCTTTCCGAAACGCGCCTCGATTTCCTCAATGCTCACCCCTTCCTTATACGTGATGCCATGCAAAAAAGCCCCGACCACCGAGATGTAACCCAGGCCCACCTCGACGACTGCAATGCGCGCCATATCAATCAAGTGCAGCATATAGGCCTTGCCCGACAAGAGATATTTTCCATCATATTTTTCGAGGCAATACCGATAAGCATCCTCAATCAAGGCAAGATGCTTCGGGTCGTTCACGGTAGCATGAATGTCGGCAAGCATTTTTTCGTAGGCCTGCTGAATGTCACTTAATTCCTCAACTGAATAATTTGCCATAATTCGTCAACTGTAAATCACTGAATACTAACATATAAATGATGGTCGCACATGGCATCGTAATAAGGTTTCAGTTCATCGAAAGTGCCATGTTTGATGGCGCATTTGCCCTTGTAGTGCGTAATCCATGCACAGGTCTCAGCCTGTTCGAAAGTGTGTCCGCATACCTTCATCAAGGTATCGATGACATACTCGAAAGTATTGTAATCGTCGTTAATCAATATCAGACTCTTCTCATTATCAATCTGTTCGTCTTCCAATGTAAGCACGGATTCTTCTTCCTTGACCATATATTTCGTTAGTTTTGAGTGGATAAAGATACAACTATTTTCACTATCTATTCCAAAAATTCCTACTTTTGCAAAAATTAATTTTTCTGAAGACAATGAGAAAAAAACTGTTTTTTGTTCTAAGCGTTTTACTTTTCTTAGGAACTAGTTGCAAAGAAAAGGAAGTAAAAGTCGAAACTTCACCTATCAAAATCAAAACGATTACTGTAAATGATAACGGGACGCAACTTCCGCGCACCTATGTGGGGACAATAGAATCGGAGCAAAGCATACCTATGATATTTCCATTAGGCGGCGAGATAAAGGAAATATATGTTCACAACGGCCAAAAGGTAAAGAAAGGCCAACTCATTGCTAAAGTCGATGAGACCACAGCCAACAGCCTGCACGAAAGTGCTTTAGCGACCTTGCGCCAAGCCGAAGACGGATACGAGCGCCTGAAGGCTGTCCACGAAGGCGGCGGCATAAGCGACGTCCGCTGGGTACAGATGGAAACCGACCTGGAGAAAGCCCGTCAAGCCGAAATATCAGCAAAAGACCATCTTGAAAAATGCGCCTTATATGCCCTGATGGACGGCGTGATCACCAGCATGGACTGGACAGTCGGGCAAACCCTGCGCCCTACCGAAGTCTTCGCCCTGCTCATCAACATGAATTGCCTCCGCGTGAAGTTTTCGGTTCCTGAGAAAGAGGTTTGCAACATTCAGTCTGGTGATTTGGCAACTGCCACCGTACCAGCATTGAACGACTGCCAGCTCAACCTGAAAATATCCGACAAAAACATGAATGCCAACCCTATGGGGCACACATACAAGGTCAACGGAAGCATCACCGGAGGAAGTTGCATAGAATCATTGCTTCCCGGCATGGTCGCCAAGGTTCAAACCATATCTTCCGGCATTTCCGGCATCGTCATTCCCTCGGAATGCGTGATGACCCGCGAAGACGGACTTTGCGTTTGGGTAAACGACGACGGAAAAGCACACAGGAAAACTATCGAAGTAGGTGACTATGTCAAAAACGGAGTCATGGTTTCAAACGGATTGGCAAACGGAGACAAAGTCATCACACAAGGTTACCACAAACTTTATGAAGGTGCTTCTGTCGTTGAATGATGTCACATCCCAATTTGCCGTGCAATGAAGAAATCACGTAATCACATAGAAGGAGCCATGCGGTCGCATGGACTTGTATTCTTCTTCGTTATCGTATTGGTCATTTTCGGTTTCATATCATTGCCGAAGATGAAAAAGAATGAATTCCCTTCCGTCACTGTGCTCCAAGGCGTTGTGGCTGTCGTTTATCCGGGTGCCACCGCCGAAGAAATCGAGGTTCAGGTTGCCAACCCCGTTGAAGACTACCTGTTCACTTTCACCGATATAGACAAGACAAAGACATATTCATACAGCAAGGATGGCATGCTTTATATTTTCGCGTCACTGAAACCCGGCGTCGAAAACAGCCAAGTGACATGGTCGCGCATCCGCGAAGGACTGGCACTGTTTCGTTTGTCGTCATTGCCACAAGGCGTTCTGGCCACAGTCGTAATCGATGATTTCGGCAATGCTTCATCACTTTTCCTTGCCATCGAAAGCGAACAGCGAAGTTCAAGGGAGCTGAAATATTACACCGAGCAACTCTGCGACCGTCTTCGCGACATTCCCGAGATGGGCAACATCAAGATTGTTGGCGAACAGAAAGAAGAAATCGCCATTCTCATGGATCCGATCAAGCTTTCGCAATACAGCATCTCCCCTTCCCTTGTCTCAGCCGAACTGGCCGCCCATGGTTTCCGCACCATTTCCGGACAGGCTTCAAACAAAGACGGTCAGGCCAAGATTCATGTCAGCATTCCATACAGCGATGAATACGACCTGCTTCAGCTCGTGGTTTTCGCCGACCCAATTTCGGGACAAAGCGTCCGTTTGCGCGACATTGCCAGACTGGAACGCCGGTATAAGGAGTCAGAGCCTTACATCAAATACACCGACGACGAGGTTGCCGACAGCCACTGTCTCGTGCTTTCCATGGAAATGCGCCCTGGAAACAATGTGGTCGATTTCGGCAAGAAAGTTGAAAAGGAAATCGCCGAATTCCAATCCGCAGCTCCGCCCGACTTGCGTTTCCACCGCATCACCGACCAGCCCAAGACCGTTAACGCTTCCGTGACATCATTCCTGAAGGACCATATGTTGGAAAAACTCTCTTAATTATTGAAGAAATGCATAGATTACACTTCAATG
>CALGBV010000137.1 GCA_937884015.1 uncultured Bacteroidales bacterium | reverse complement strand
TATTCGCTTACGCAATGGCAGAACAAACTGAAAGAATCCATTGATTTGCATTGGCCTATCTATTATTCAGGCTACAGCAACGATGGCGGTCATGCTTTCGTTTGCGATGGCTACGATGACAAGGACCTTTTCCACTTCAACTGGGGTTGGGATGGCAGCAACGATGGCTGGTTTGTCGTCGATGAAATAGATTTTGCGGGGTGGGCTTCGGCTGTCTTCAATTTCGTCCCCGCCGATGTGTACCAATACATGCCAAAACAGCCTGAAAATCTTCAAGTCGTTTCGTTGGGCGACATGGAATGTTCGGCCACGCTCACTTGGAAAAATCCATCGAAAAACATCCACGACAACAACCTTACGTCCATCGACCAGATTGTCGTAACACGCAATGGTCAAGTGATTTACACCGAGAATAATGTTGCTCCGGGTGCCAATATGGAATACACCGACCATTATATGCCTACCATGGTCGATTATGCCGTTTATGCCGTTGTCAGTTCGGCAAAAGGTTTGCCAGCCGAAGCCAAAAACATCAATTTAGGCCCAACCAGCAATTGGACTGTTGAAATGTCGGCACCGGATGCGCAGGGCTGGAATGGCGGCTATCTTTCGTTTGTCAATTCATCGGGAATCGAAATTGCGCAAGCCACGGCAAATTCCGCATCGGCAACGCAAACCGTTGAAATGCCTATTGGCCACGTCAGTCTCTGCTGGAATCTGCCAAGCGAAGATGTTGAAAACCTCGGTTTCGTTTTGAAAAACGGTCAGGGCAATGTGGTGACAAGTTTCGAAGGCAGTTCCACGGAGCTTTCAAAAGGAATCTTCTACCTTATTAATAATACAATGAGTCCTGAGATTGGCAATGCGCCGATAAGTCTCAGTGTTTCGCGTCAAGGCAATGATGTGCTGCTCAGTTGGCAGGATTCCAATATCCAGACAGCCAGCTATTTCATTTATCGCGATGGATTGCTTTACGGCATTGCGCAGGAACCCCATTTCACTGACAGTCAGGCAGCAAATGCTTTCCATACCTATAAAGTCACGGCTTTCAATGCAGCGGGCGAATCATCGCCATCAGCCGAATGTCACTGGTCTTTGCAAGGCGAATGTGATACGCCTGTCGGTTTGCGCTACGAAAAATTGGCTGGCGGGAAAGTCAAGGTTATCTGGGATGCGCCACAAGGTGCGGATCCAGCGGGATACATGGTCTACAGACGCTCGCCAGGAACCGAATTTAAGCGTGTGAAACTGACGAGTTTGACAAATTATTCCGATAATCTTAAAGTTCAACCTTGCGACCGCTACCAATATGCCGTTACGGCTTATTACAGCGAAACGCAATGCGAATCGGCCTACGCTCCGACACAAAACGAGCCTTCGCTCAATTTTATGGAAGTCGATAAGACCATTATTCCATTCAGATTGAGTCACACTATTGAAGGACAGAAAGTTAAGCTGAATTGGCAGGAAGCTTTAGTAGCAGAAACCTACACGGTTTATCGCGATGGTGAAATTCTTGCCGAAGGCTTGACAGAAACCGAATACATAGATGAAACCGTTGCTTATCAGCAAAATTGCGATTACTATGTTATTGGTATTTCGGGCAACCTCGTTTCAAGTCCGTCCAATACCATCCACGTTGACTGGACTTTAGGCACGACTAATGAAAATAGCGAAAGCCTGATTTCGGTTTATCCGAATCCTGCAGCCGATAATGTTTTTGTCAAGGTCGAAGGTCAAAGCTATGTTGAAATCTATAACCTTATGGGACAGCGTGTTATGGAGAAAGACCTTCAGAATGGCGGCGAAAACATCAGCATTGCCAATCTGCCGAAGGGCAGTTATTTCATCAGGATAAATGGCGATAAAGAAAATGCCACGATAAAATTCATTAAAATGTAAACAATAAATAATCAATTGAATATGAATACATTCACAAAACTTACCGCTGTCGCCCTTTTGCTTGGCGCCAACACGGCACTTTTTGCTCAGGATGCAAAAGAAGCCGAAAAGGAAGAACCTGTTTATCAAATCACCGAAACCGTCAATGTGAAGCATACGCCTGTCGACAACCAAGGCCGCTCAGGAACCTGCTGGTGTTTTGCCGGTACGGGCTTTGTCGAGGCTGAAATCCTGCGCATTTACGGAAAGGAATTCAACCTTTCGGAAATGTTCACCGTGCGCAACGCATGGACTGAAAAAGTCAACAAGTTCGTCAACATGCACGGCAACAACACTTTAAGCCAAGGCGGCGAAGTGTGCGACGTGCTTTACATGATTGATAAATACGGCATGATACCCGAAGCCGACTATACTGGCAAAGTCATTGGCGAAGAACGTCACAACCACGGCGAGATGAACGATGTCATCAGTTCATACGCCCGTGCCGTCATCAAGAATGGCAACGGCCATTTAAGCCCGGCTTGGAAGAAAGTCCTTCCCGGCATGCTTGATGCTTACCTTGGCGAAGTGCCGGAATCTTTCACCGTGGATGGGAAAAAGAGGTCGAGAGCAGGACCTACACCAAGATCATCCCCATGGCAGACCGTCTCTGTTACGCTGCTTCGATGACCTACACTCACCTGTTCTGTATGACCTGTGAGAAAGCACTCGGAATTGATGTTCCTGAGAAGACCAAGTACATTAGGATCGTTGCTGATGAGATCAACCGTCTCCAGTCCCACCTGATGTGGCTTGCATCCGTCGGTACCGACTTCGGTAACTACACCGTCTTCCTCTGGTCTACCAGGGAAAGGGAGTACTGGATGGATATGAACGTCAGGCTCTGCGGTGCCAGGCTTACTACCAACTACCCCCGTATCGGAGGTATCCGTAACGACACCCCCGAGATCTTCGACAGGGACATCATCAGGTGCTGCGACCACTTCGACAAAGCCCTCTGGGAGATTGTCGGACTCGTCGACAACAACTCCACCTTCATGTCCAGGATGCTCGGAACTGGTATCATCACCAGGGAACAGTGCGCCAACCTCGGAATCACCGGTCCTGCCGCAAGGGGTACCGGAATCGACTTCGATATCCGCCGTGACGACCCCTATGACAACTACGATAAGGTTGATTTCGACGTTCCCGTCCTCAACACTGGTGACTCTTACGCC
>CALGBV010000136.1 GCA_937884015.1 uncultured Bacteroidales bacterium | reverse complement strand
CGCCTTGGGTCTATAAGCACAAAAACATGGGCAGTCTGGTCGGTATGCCGGTTCCGGGCACCATGTCGAGCGTGAATTGGGAGACTTTGCAGGATCCGTCCTTGTATTTCGGTTTGCCGGTAGTCGGTTATCGTACAAAGGAAGGCAATTATTTGGAAAACACGCAATTGGAACCCGACGTTAAAGTTCGCAACACGCCCGAAAAGATGGCCAAAGGCGTTGACGAACAACTTGAAGCGGCGGTGAAACAATTGCTGAAAGAGTTGGAAAGCTCTGATTATTGGGGAAAATAAAACTCCAAATTGACAATTTTGGCTCAATTCTTGCGTTTCTTCTTGGAAAAGAAGATCCATGAAGAGAGCCATTTTGTTTTTGTTGTTTTCGTTTGTGTGCATTGCCGCATTTCCTCATTCCGTTACGGAAGAGAATGGCAATTACCACATTACACATTCGTGGAAATACAAGAACGATTCGTGGTCGTGTAACTTGTACGTTAGCAGGGATTTGTATGAGCATTATCGTCTTCAGTGCATTCATAAAAGCGATAATTTTGCTGGCTTCACCTTGTCGGATTACGACCGCGAATGTCTGCGCGATTTAGTGAGAAATTTCCGTGAAGCAGGACAAAAATCGGGCTATTCCGATTATGATAATGTCTATAATGTGGTGGCTTTTGTGCAGTCGTTGGAATATGTCACCGATTTGAAGTCAAAGGGCGAGAAGGAATATGTGCGTTATCCGGTCGAGACCTTGGTTGATGGCGTCGGTGATTGCGAAGACACTTCGATTCTCATGGCGGCTATTCTCCGAGAGATGGGTTATGGCGTGGTTTTGCTTTCGTTGCCCAATCATCTGGCTTTGGGGGTGAAAGGCGACAATACCATTGAAGGAAGTTATTATCTATATGATAATGAGCGCTATTATTATTTGGAAACGACCGACAAGGGCTGGAAATTAGGTGATGTTCCAAAACGATATGCAAATTCAACGGCTAAGGTTTTGCCATTGGTTTATGCTCCGAAAGTCGTTTTGCGTTCTTACGAATTACATTCCGTCGATTACGACGAGCATTCCGTGGTTTTCAAAATCGACTGCAAGGTTGACAATGAAGGTCCGGGTATGGCTTCGGGCATGTTCCTGCATGCGATCGCTTATCGGAAAGGTTGGCAAAACGATGTTCTTGCCGAGCAGTTTTTCGATTTGGAATCTTTGAGTGAATCTCAAAAAGGTGAATTTGAGTGCTTTATCAGAGTGCCAAGAGAAGACAATGTCATTTTTGACTTGGTCTTGTCGGGCAATGGCTTTGAATCCAACAGGTTGCAAAGCAAACTTCTGGATTTGCGGTGATTACTGCACTTCAATCTCATCCATGAAAATCCACGAGTCGTAACCTGCCCCGGGCAAACCTTCGGGTATCAGTCCTGGGTTTTTGACCACAATCCGCAAATAACGGGTGTTCAGTTTGGGCGTTTCAAAAGTCTCTCTGAAGGTGAAATTGCCTTTTGTCTCGACTTCCGTTTGAATTTGGAAAGTTTTGTAGGGTTTATAGTCTTTGCCGTCATTTGAAGTGAAGATTTCCAATTCGTTGGGCTTCAGAATCCAGTCGATTGCATTGACGATGAACCCGATTTTCAGGCTGTTGATGTTCTCTTTTTGACCGAAATCTAGCTCAAGGTCGGCATCGGTGCCGTAGAAGCCTTGCCAATGTCCGTCTTTGTAGTCGTTGCTGCCTAAATTTCCGTCTATCAAAGCATTATCACCTCCGGCAGAATATTCAGGACGGTAGTTGCCGACTACGCTGTTCAGACTTTTGAACTTGCCCATGCCTTTATGATAGAGGAAATATCTTTCGCTGCCAACGGCTTTGCCAGTCGCATCAAAACATTTCGTTTTCACAAGGCAGGATTGCGTGATTGTGATAGGCTCTTGATAAACAGGGTCATCTTTTGTAACTTTCTTTCCGTCAACGGTATAATGAATTTCCTTGCCGTTGTAAATCGTACGCAGCGTGACGGCGGTTTGAGCTTCATTATCAAGCGTTGATTCGATAAATGGCAGATATTCAAGTTGCTGCAATTCTTTGGCGACATCATCATATTTCTGCATATTCATATCTAACCAATACGGGCGGCTTTCAATTTCCCAAACCTTGATGTATTCGCATTTCAGGGCGTGCAGTTCGTCAATGAGTCCGTTGATTTGCCGTTTCGATTCGGCAATATTCGCTGCATTTGGATTCTGATAAGTCCTGTAAAGTTGGCAGCGGGCAATATTCCGCTTGGCGCACCATTTGATGCGATGGACGGCATACAATGCATTGTCGAAAACATCAGCGTTCCATTTGGCATGTTTTTGCGCGTTTTCAATCTTCTTTTCAATGTTTTTGTCTGCATTGTTTTGGTTGAACCAATTGTTTAACAGATTGTTATAAAACATTTCAACGGAATCGCCAACTTGACTTGGATAAAAAGGCGTCATTTTTTCCGTCATGGAGGCAAATCGTCCAATGTCCTCTATTTCGCACAATGTTGAAACGGTTTTTAAAGCATGCTCAAGTTGCGCATCTGGAAAACCGAAGAAATGTGTGGAGAAGTTTTCGCTTATTTTGCGTTCTTTTTCTTCGCTTGTAGCCTCCTCTATATCAGTGTTTTTGATTGGATTCCAACTCATTTCTGCGCCTAAAGCCAAACCGTAAAGTGCCGTGTTGATTTGCGATTCGCCGAAATCGTCCCAGCTTGTATTCATCACGCCGAAAGCACCTTTGCGGTAGCCGTCGCGGCAGAGATGCGGAATGTCGGAGGTGAGGTCGTGGTAATAAGGCCAAACCCAGCCTGACATGCTGCAACCCGGTGCCACCATGAATTCATGACCCGATGCAACGTATGGCTCCAAAAATTCATCGAAGCTGTCGCGGGCAGCGTAGCTCCATGCAATGAGGATGATGTCTTTGTCGAGGTTTTCCAGAATGTCAGGGTGAGCGTCAGCAATGTCGCCCCACATCATGGCGCGTTTGCCGTATTTCTTTACGATTTGGTTTACGCGGTTAATGTGCTTGTAATAAGCTGTCGTTGAGCCAATTGAATCGACGTATGTTTTGGCTTTCCCGCTGCCGAGGCTCTCGGTTTCGTCGCAATTGATATTGAAAAGCGGGTGTGAATAGGCTTCTGCTTCTTCTTTAATAAAGTCTTCCAAAAATGCGTAAGTTTTTTCCGTGCCGGGATTTACGTTGTCGGGAGCATCGGCGATGTCATCGTAAAACGGATTTTTCAAAATCTCTTCAAAATGGGCGAAACATTGCTGATTTCCAATGATTTGAATGTGATAAGGTTTGCAAAATGCCTCCAATTTCTTGATTTCATCAGCAGTGAAAGCCTCAATCGGTGCCACATCGGGATGACTTTCGGTGCGGAAAGTGTGCTCCGTGTACAGACTGAAGAAATTGATTTTGCACTCCGCCATTTGCGGAATCAGCCGTTTGAGGTAATCCATCGTGACAATGGGACCGCGCGAAATGTCGTCTTGCCAGCCGCGTAACTTGAAATTCGGCCAGTCGGTGATGGTCATGCAAGGCAGATAGACGGGGCCGTCGTTCGAAGCCAAATATTCATAACGATAGAGTTGTTTCAGACTTTGTGTGGCATAAAACAAGCCTGTGATTGTGGTCGCCTCCAAACGAATGAAATTGGAATTGATTTGCAGACGATAGGCTTGGTCTTCATTCTCAATATCAGGATGTTCGATGTGGTCGATAAGGCTGAACTCAATAAAAGCTTGACCTTTCATGATGCCTTTTTGCCATGTCATTTCTGTTGGATGGATGGCGTTTATTTCTTCTGAAAATCGCTTTACCAAGGCATCAATTTCGCTGTTTGACCTGTCGTAAGCCAAGGCAATGTTGCTTTTGTTCCAATCGAAATCGCCATCTTGCCATTCCACGCTTTGCGGAGTAGGAAGAATGTGCGTGTTTTGGGCGAATGAAGTCATGCAAAAGGCAAGCAGAAAAATAAGAAATGCTTTTTTCATGGGAAAATTATTTTATCTTTGTATCTTGTTAAATATCAATGTTTTATCCGTTGAAGTTAAAATAAGCGGGTTTGAATCTGCTTATTTTGACTTTGTAAATTAACTTGTTGGTTAATAATTGTTTATATCGTAAATATTGTGAATTGTGTTGTAACCGATATGATAGGTGTAAAGTGCGGTTGGCACGAAATGCAGCGTGAAATTTTCGACTTGTTTTGTGCCTTTTTTGTCGATGCTCGTAACGACGGCTTCCTTGAGACCGTTTTTTTGCATGAAACTGAGTAGCGAATGAAGTTCCTTGCACTGCTCAAAATAGCGGTTCGACCATTTCACTTCCGTTGCCCACAGCACTTTTTGCGTGGCAGGATTCATTCTGACGACATCGACTTCGCCCGACATTTTTCCGGCTTTCCAGTTGGCGTAACAAATGCTGCTGTCGGTTCGTGGAAAGAATTGCGAAAGGACTGCTGTTTCGACCAATTCGCCGATTTTGTCGTCGGTGGCTTGCAATGGCTTGAATAGGGCGCATCGCAAGGAAGGATTTGTCAGATACATTTTGAAACTTGTAACTCTCTGAAAATGTTTAGCATTGATGTCGATTTTGTTCAGTATTTTGACTAAAAATGCGGCTTCTAAGTATTCAATGTATTTCCTGATGGTGTCTTTTTTTACACCAGACAAAGTGGATAAATTTTCTTGCGAAAATTCGTTGCCAGAATTGTAGGCGATGACGGAGAAAAATGCGTTAAGTTCTTGAACATCAGAAACTCCGTAAAGACTTGGCAGGTCTCGGAGTAATACTTTGTCGATGATGTCGCTGCGAATGAATTGTGCCGGATTGGATTGTATGCGCTCAGAAAAGACGACTTCGGGATAGCCGCCGAAATTGAGATAGTTAATGAAATGATAGTTCAGCAAATCAATGTCGATGGTGCCGAACGATTGAAATTCAACGTCTTGCATTTGTCCTGTTTGAGGCACAATGAGGCTGTCCAGGCCTTTCAGATGGATGTATTCGCAAAATGTGAGTGGCGGCAATTGAAAATCGGTGAACCGTCCGGCACCGCTTTCCATGCTTTTCAGCTTCAAGGCTGCTGCCGCCGAACCTGATGCGATGAATTTGCAATTATGGTAGGAGTCGGTCAGCGATTTGAGGTGGATTTCCCAGCCTTTAAGGTATTGAATTTCATCAAAAAACACGAAAAATCCGTCTGCCGATTCGCTGCACAAGGCTTCGCGCGAAAATAGGAAAAGTTCTTCAAGCGAATTGCTGGTGTAAATCGGTGTTTCAATAGATATGTAAATGATTTTCTGAGGATTAACGCCTTGGAGAATCAATTCCTGTATGGTATGGAAAATGAGTACGGTTTTGCCGACACGCCTCGGACCCATCAGGATTAGGCTACGGTGCAGCGACCAGTCGGCAACAAGCGCATGAAACTTTTCCTGATACATGCGGCGTGGCATTTCATCATAATACTTGTCGATTTTTCCATTAGCCCACCAAGGATTGTCGAATTTCAGCCTTTCAATAATCTGCTCTTTCTGATAACCTATTTCTACCATTTTTAATATGCATTAGACCTGCAAAAATAATAAAATAGTTAAAATAAGCATATTATTATCTTCTTATTTTTGATAATTTGATAAATTAAATGGATTTAATGTGATTTTTATTCTTGTTTTTTTCTACGCAAATTGGTTTGATGTTCCTTTTTGGTTGTATTCTTATTTTTTTTATTTGTAACAATCTGTTTATCATTAAAATATCCGTTGAAGTTAAAATAAGCGGGTTTTAATCTGCTTATTTTAACTTTTGTATTTAAAATATTGATAACCAATTAAATAATTAGCAAAAATAAGCAAAAAGTTGGCTATTGGCTAAAGATTAAGTTTCAACTGAATTTCCTCCACTTTTTTCTGCAACTCCTGTACGGTTTTCATCAAGGCTTCTTCGCGGAAGGTGTTTTCTTTGCGTTCGGGCATTTCGGCGCTGATGTAATGGACGAATTTCCACACCTCTTTAATATCACAGGCTGCCAAGTCATAAGGGTGATAGAGTGGATTTAATGAACTGAGCGTCAGTTTGTTCTCGTTTTCAATCTTGTTTTCCACAATTTTGAAGACGATGCCGTCATCTTGTGTAAGCACAATATAGGGTTGTCCGCTTTTGATGTAGGTCCAGTCTAAGACGTATTCGCCGGTCACGTATGAACCGTCGGGAATGGGCAGCATGGAATCGCCGCTAATCTGGAAAGTGCGGTATTTGCGTTCACGCGACAAAAACGGCATGGAGAATGTCGGCAGAATCTTAATGTATTCAGGATCAGCGAATCCCGATGTGTAGCCGGCTTTGGCTTTTTCGGTGACAAGTTCAATGTTTTCGTTGTTGTCTTGATTGATGGTCGTGGCCAAAACGCGCAGATTGCTGCCTTTGAGATGAACATCATAGCCGCGCTCCAATTGCGATAACTGGCTCTCCGTCATGGTGCTGAGGTCGATTTTAACCAAGGTGTCGATGGCGATGCCGAAATATTTCGAAAAGGAAACAAGGGCATCGAGACCAGGTTCTGCAATTTCGTTTTCGTAGCCGCTATAAGTGGAGCGTTTCATGCCTAAGGCAAAAGCCACATCGTCTTGCGTGCGTCCGCGATGTTTGCGTAGGAGTTTGATGTTTGAGCTGAAATACATATCGTGTGAATTTAAAGATTTAATATTCAAAGATTTAAAAAACATTTTCTTTTTGCAGGAAAAAACTTTCCTTTTTACTTGCTGTATATGAATTAATGTGATTAAATTTACGTCGTTGAATTTGATTAAAAACTCGTCAAAAATACAACTTTTTCGGAACATGCAATGAAATTTTGAAAAAAATCTAAATAAGAACACACAACTTCATGTATCTCAACGTCCATTCTTACTACAGTCTCTGTTACGGCACGATGCCGATTGCGGATTTGGTCGCCAAGGCTGCCGCTTTCGGTTATCGCGTTTTGCCTTTGACTGACATCAATACGACGATGGGCGTTGTGGATTTTGTTTTTGAGTGTAAAAAGCTGAATGTGAGACCTGTGGCGGGTTGTGAGTTCCGCAATGGAAACGAATTGCTGTATGTGGCTTTGGCAAAGGATAACCAAGGTTATGCCGAACTGAATGTTTTTCTTACGCAGCATAATATCAGTAAGTTACCTTATCCCGAGCAAGCGCCGCAGTGGGAGCATGTTTTCGTGATTTATCCTTTCGGAAAACGCAATCCGAATTTGTTGCGTGGAAATGAATTTTTGGGTGTGCGGCTTTCGCAGTTGGCGAAACTTTTCCGTTGCGATTATCCCGATAAACTTGTGATGATGCAGCCGCTCACTTTCGCTGATGAAGATGATTTTCAGTTGCATCAGAATTTGCGTGCCATTGATAAGAATGTTTTGATTTCGCGTCTCAAAAAAGGGGATTGTGCTGCCGAGGATGAGATTTTTCTTTCATTGGAGCGTTTGAAGACATCGTATGTGCTTTATCCTCAATTGATTGAAAATGCGCAAAAATTGTTGGATCATTGCGAGATCAATTTGAATGGCGAAATAAAAAACCGGAAATGTTTCACGGATAATGTGTTCGATGATCGCGAATTGCTGCGGAAACTTGCCTTCGATGGCATGTTTTACCGTTACGGAAAATCCAACAAAACGGCTTATCGGCGCATTGAAAAGGAACTGGAAATCATTGAGCGGATGAATTTCTGCGCTTATTTTCTCATGGTTTGGGATATTGTACGTTTTGCCTTGTCGCAGGGATTTTATCATGTGGGAAGGGGAAGCGGAGCCAATAGCGTTGTGGCTTATTGCTTGAAAATCACGGATGTGGATCCAATAGAATTAGACCTTGATTTTGAGCAATTTCTGATTTCGAAACGCACCTCTTCGCCTAGTTTTGACCTCGATTTTCCCTTGAAGGAACGCGATGTGATTATCGATTACCTCTTTAAGAAATACGGCAGCGATCATGTGGCTTTGCTTGGCGCAACGGTCGCTTTTCAGCAAGATTCGTTGTGCCGCGAGTTGGGCAAGGCGCATGGCTTGCCGAAATCGGAAATTGATTTGATGGAACGCAATCCGCAGGCTTTTGCACAAAGCAGCGACATGGCGCGACGGATTTTGGTTTTGTCCGAGAAATTGCAGAATTTTCCTTGCCAGCGTTCCGTTCATGCAGGCGGCGTGTTGATTGCGGAAGCCCCCATCACTGATTTTGTCGCTTTGGACTTGTCGCCGAAAGGTTTCCCGACAACGCAATTTGATATGTGTTCCGCTGAAAAACTGGGTGTTGAACCAATAAATGTGTTCAGCCAAAAGGGAATCGCGCTTATTCGCGATGCTGTTGAAATGATTCGGCAGTTGCGTGGCATTAACCTTGATATTCACCGGATTGAAGTATTTAAAAACGACGAACTTGTCAAACGGCAATTGCTGAAAGCAGAAACGAATGGCTGTTTTTATATCGAAAGTCCTGCCATGCGTTGTTTGCTGCGAAAATTGCATTGTTCTGATTATAAGACGCTTGTCACAGCGGAGGTTTTCCCTAAGGATTCGGCTTCATACGCGGGGGTGAGTTTCCAAAGCCTTTATCTGAAAAGCCATTTTCCGCTTGAATTTCAGGTGGCTGTCATCAATAATTTTGGCGGGTTCTATCAGACTTGGGTCTATCTGAACGAGGCAAAACGCATGGGCGCGAACATTCATTTGCCTTGCGTGAACCGAAGTCAGTATCTTACATCGCTGAATGGAAAAACAATTTTCATGGGCTTTGTCCATTTGCAGGGTATCGACCAAAAGTTTGTCGAGCGGTTTATTGCCGAGCGCGAAACCAACGGTGCGTTTGCAAGTCTTGACGATTTCGTATCGCGCGTTCCTCTTGAGTTGAATCAATTGGTGCTTTTGGTGCGTGGCGGTGCCTTTGCTTTTACGAAGAAAACCAGGATCGAGCTGCTTTGGATGGTAAATCCTAATAAGTCGCAGACAAAATTGAAACCTTCGGCAACGCTTCCCAATGTTAAGAATCAGTATTTTGGATTTTCAGATTTCAAGACCAATGCTTTGAAAAACGCTTATGATGAAATCGAATTGTATGGTTTTCCAGTGTCGATGTCGTGGTTTGATATGTTGCAGACACGTTTCCGTGGCGAACTGATGGCAGTGCAAATGTCAAATTTCATTGGCCGCAAATTCAGGATGTTAGGCAAATTGGTGACGGTGAAATATGATCACACCGCAGAAGGCGACTTGATGGCTTTGGGCACTTTCACGGATTGCAATGGCGAGATGTTCGACACAGTGCATTATGCTAATGTGTTGAAAACCTATTCGTTCCAAGGCGATGGCGTGTATCTGCTTTATGGCAAAGTGGTCGAGGATTTCGGCTATCCTTCGCTTGAGGTGGAAAAAATGGCCAAGATGCCTTATCTGCAAAATCCGAAAGCGGAGTGAAACAAAATTGACACAAATCCGTTATTCCTTGAAAATTACCTTCATAAATGCAATTTTGTTCGTATTTTTGCTTGAATTTTTGATTTATGCAGAGAAAACTTATCATATTGATTATATGCCTTTTGTCGTGTTGGACGAATGCCATAGCCCAGCAAAAAGGCACTGTTTCGGGCATCGTCAAGGATGCGGATTCGGGCGAGACGCTTATCGGTGTTTCCATATATGTCGAGAAACTGAAAACGGGTACGACGACCAACGAAAAAGGTTATTATGAATTGACCTTGCCTGTCGGCGAACACCAACTGAAGATTTCGTATGTCGGTTATGATGCTGAGAATAAAAAGATTACGGTGTCAGGCAAACCGCAAAAACTGAACATTTCATTAAAATCCGACATGACCACGCTTTCCGAAGTGCAGGTGACGGGCGAAAAGAAAGACCGCAATGTTTCCGAAATGGCGATGAGTGTGCAGACCCTCGACATGATTACTATCAAGAAAATCCCCGCCTTGATGGGCGAAGTCGATGTCATTAAGACCATTCAGCTTTTGCCGGGCGTTCAGGCGGCTTCCGAAGGTTCTTCAGGTTTCAGCGTGCGTGGCGGCGGCACCGACCAAAACCTGATACTTCTGGATAACGCACCTATTTATAATGCCTCGCATTTCCTGGGTTTCTTTTCCGTGTTCAACAACGATGCGGTGAAGGATGCCACGCTTTACAAAGGCGATATCCCTGCTAATTATGGCGGTCGTCTTTCATCGGTGCTTGATGTGCAGATTAAGGATGAAATGCCGAAAAAATTCACAGGTTCGGGCGGCTTAGGCTTGGTTACCAGCCGTTTGATGCTCGAAGCTCCGCTTTTCGACCAAAAGACTTCGGTGATGGTGGCGGGTCGAACCACTTATTCTGGTTTGGTGATACCTTTTTTAGGTGAAGACCTGAAAGGTTCCAACATTTATTTTTACGATTTGAACGCAAAAGTGACGCAAGTCTTGAATAAAAACAACCGTCTTTTTGTCTCGGCTTATCATGGCCGCGATAAGTTTTCCATGGTGGATATGGTTGGTTTGGGCTACGGAAATTCCAGTGCCACAGTGCGTTGGAATCATGTTTTTGGCGACAGGTTGACTTCTAATCTCTCGCTCATTGGCTCGCATTACAATTATGCCATCGACATTTGGTTTCAGCCCTACGATTTCACGATTAAGGCTGGTTCCGATGACTTGAAACTTTCCTACGATTTCGCTATGATTTGGAACGAAAACAATGTTTCAAAATTCGGCATCACTTCTGGTTTTCAAGCATTTAAGCAAGGCGAACTCGAAGATAGGGGAGGCGCCCTTTCGCAATATCTGCAAATCGAGCAAAACAAGATTGTGAAAAGAAAAGGTTTGGAACATGCGCTTTATTTCACTCACGATCAGACGTTTTCGCCGCGTTTCTCGTTGCGTTACGGACTGCGTTTGTCGGCTTTCCAGAACATCGGAGAGGAAGAATTCTTCACTTTCGATGCCAATCATAATGTGACGGACACGATTCATTATGCTTCAGGTGAAGTCTTTCACACCGAAATCCATCCCGAACCGCGTGTGGCAGCCATGTACCGCATTGATGAAAAATCTTCGGTCAAGGCGTCGTATTCGCGCACGGTGCAATATGCTCAGGTGGCTTCGGCTGCTACGGGCGGCTTGCCTTTCGATGTGTGGTTTCCGATTAGTCCGAACATCAAGCCGCAGAAATGCGACCAGTTTGCCGTCGGTTATTTCCGCAATTTCAAGAACGATGCCATTGAGACTTCTGTTGAAATCTATTACAAGAATCTGCAGAATGTCATTGACTTCAAGGATAATGCTATGACTTATGGTAACTTGCTTATTGATGGTGAGTTGCGTTGTGGCAAGGGCCGTTCTTTTGGCGCTGAATTTCTGGTTCGCAAGAATGTCGGCAAGTTCACGGGCTGGATTTCTTACACTTATTCCCGTACTTTACGCACCATCGAAGACATCAATTTCGGCAAGGAATACCGCTCGCCTTACGACCGTCCGCACAATTTCGTGATTGTGGCCAATTACGATTTCACGCCGCGCATCAGTGCCGCCGCCAATTGGATTTTCAACACGGGTCAGCCGGTGACTTATCCATACGGACAGTACACCATCGGCGGCGTCACCTATGCCATCTACAATGGCAGCCGAAACGAAAGCCGTTATCCTGATTATCACCGCCTTGATGTGTCAATGACGATAAAATTAGGCCCGTTGGATAGGAAAAAGTGGCAAAGCGAACTGAATGTCTCGGTTTACAATGCATACGCGCATCACAACACGTGGGCTATCACTTTCAGTCCGAATGAAAATGGCGGCATCAAGACTGAAAGGATGTATCTGTTCTCCGCCGTGCCATCCATCTCTTATAACTTTAAATTCTGAAAATCATGAAGATAATCAATAAACTTTGGCTGATTTTGCCTTTGGCTTTGCTCTTTTCCTGCACCGAAGAAGTCATCATTGATCTGGAAGAAGGCCTGCCGATGATTGGTGTTGAGGCTTCTTTCACCGATGAATTGAAGCATCATGAAACCATTTTGAGTTATACCGCTGATTTCTACAATAGTGCAGAAATCAAGATGGTTACGGGTGCGAAAGTCGTTGTGACGGACGGCGTTGATACGGTTCCTTATCTTGAAAGCACCGAAAAGCCAGGCCATTATTTCACTGATTTGGCAGCAGGCAAAAAGAACACGCTTTACCGTCTCATCATCGATGTGCCTGACGAAAAGGAAACCGACGGCTGGCAGCATCTTTATGCCGAAAGTTACATGCAGAATAATGTGGAGTCGATTGATTCGCTTGTGCTGAAACCGTTCAAATTTCAGGATTTTCCTGATACATTGGCGTTTATGCTTTATCCGTATTTCCAAAGCCTTGAAGATAAATCCATCGTTTATATGCTTGATGTCTGGAAAAACGACACTTTGACTACCGATACCTTGACGCAAAAAATGTCAATTCCGATGGCAGGTTATGCGGGATTTTATGTGAATGGCCCTGAAATGTTGGAAAAGAACATGGAAATTCCCGTAGGCCGATTTGCAAAAGACAAGGTTCACGATGGCGACCATTTCAAGGTGGATTTCTACAGTATTCCTTCCGACTACATGGTTTACATCTACAGTCTGATGGCCTCGTTGGGCAGCAACCCGATGATGGGACCGCCGAGCAATGTTGTTACTAACATTCAGCCCCAAGGCAAAGGTGTCGGCTGGTTCTACGCCGCCTCTGTCGTTTCGGCGGAATGTTATTACGGTCGGTAATTCAAAGTTGTGTTTTTGTTTCTTTTGTGGAAACCTGATGTAATTATTGAAATTCCAAAATATTAGGGAAACTTCGTACAATTCATGTCTGATTTTCGATGGATTTATGCCAGAAAATGTCTTGCGTCAGTCAATCTGTGTAAATTTATGCGCTTGCGCATCCAAAATTTCTGTGCAATCTGATATATCTGTAGTTGACTAAAAATCAGCGTAATCTGTGTAATCTGAGGTTTTAAGAAAATCAATCCGCTTAATTCGTCCAACCTGTATTTTTTAGAAATTAAAAAAGGCGAGCCTAAAAAGACCCGCCTTATCATTAGCATCTCAACGAGATTATTTCACTTCCTTCACATTGTCCATGCCGACTTGGATAGCCTGCATGTTCAAAGGAATAAGTTTGTGAGCGCGTTCTGGCAGTGAGTGTCTC
>CALGBV010000135.1 GCA_937884015.1 uncultured Bacteroidales bacterium | reverse complement strand
TGAATGAGATTTTGAAGAAGAATTTTGTGTTTTGTTTCTGACTTTTGGCCTTTGGCTGACTAATCATTAGATAATGTTACCAGCTTTTTCTAAAGAACCGATAAGTCAATAGCCTGCAGCCAAAGGCCAACAGTAATATCACGTCTTCTGTTCCTTTTTCTTAGCCGCAGGGAACAAGATGTTATTCAGAATCAACCTGAAGCCAGGTGAATTGGGGTGCATTTCAAGTTCGGTGGGCGGGTCACCGACGATGTGGCGGTAATCTTCTGGGTCGTGGCCACCGAAAAATGTCCAGAAACCATTGCCGAAATTGCCGTGAATGTAACGGTCTTCATTCAAGGCAGCATTATCGCCCAAAACGATGACCGAAGGTTTGACGTATGCCTTGTTGAAAGCCGTGGTCTGCCCCATGAAACCCTTTATCAGCCTTTCGTGGCATTGCGTGAGCATGGTTGGCACAGGATCCCACTTGGCGGAGAAATCGAAAAGCAGGAAATAGTCGTTCTGTTCCTGCACCATACGGCTGCGGCCTTCAGTGACATCAATATTGGAAATTTCGTATTCCTGAGGATTTGTCGAGACAGTGAAATCGGTGAATGCGAAGCAATTATCATAATTCAAGCGTTTGGTGTCG
This sequence comes from uncultured Bacteroidales bacterium, assembly GCA_937884015.1. Lineage (GTDB taxonomy): Bacteria > Bacteroidota > Bacteroidia > Bacteroidales > F082 > Limimorpha. Next base: position 1,628 of record CALGBV010000135.1, on the reverse strand, counting down.
CCGGCATGAATCGGGTCGCCATCGAACATATAATCGCAGATGTCAAGGCCATCGGCAGCAAGAGCCACATCGAAACTATCGGGAGCCGAACACATGGCAAACATGTAACCGCCACCTGCCACAAACTCACGGATTTTCTTCGCCACAGCCAGTTTCAGTTGCGACACTTTCTGGAAGCCCCATCGGTGTGCCGTTTCCTCCTGTAAGCGCACATCTTCCTGATACCAAGGATAATTGCGGTAGCGCGACCAGAATTTGCCATATTGCCCTGTGAAATCCTCGTGATGCAGATGCAGCCAGTCGTAGGTAGGCAATACGCCTTGCAAGACTTCATCGTCGTAGACCACATCGTAAGGTATTTCGGCGTAGGTCAGCACCATGGTCACGGCATCGTCCCAAGGCAGATTGTTCTTTGGCGCATAAACTGCAATGCGCGGCACTTTCTGTAGTTTCATCTCGTCCATGTTCACGCCAGGATCAGCGATTTCGGCCAGGATTGCATCGGCCTGCGCATCAGCAATGACCTGATAGCTGACACTGCGCATCTTACATTCGCGCTCAAACATTTCGTGATACGGAATCAAATAACTCCCACCTTTGTAGTTCAGCAACCAGCTGATTTCCACCTCGCGCTGAAGGACCCAATAAGCCACGCCGTAGGCCTTCAGATGATTGGTTTGGGTATTGTCCATCGGGATAAGAATGTAGGCGGCTTTCGATGGTAAAGCAATAGAAATCAACAATATGAAAATAATAAAAAAACGTTTCATTTCAAAATACTAAAACTTTAAATAAGATTCCAACATTGGATTCAATTCTCCGGCATTTTTCGTCACCGTCTGCAATTGCGCCCAGTTCTTAATCATGCCTTTCGTGTCGCGGTGCTTGAAAATGGCCTTCACCTTATCATAATCCAGATAAGGATGATTGACCAGAGTCTTGAAATCATCGCGATTGATGTCAACTTTCTTTGTTTCAACGGATTGGAATTGCAGATACGGCAAAACAGCCTGATAATGCACCGAATCCATGCCTTTCACTTCCAACAATTGCTCCAGATTCAAGAATCCGCCCAACTTATTGCGATAAGTCACGATTCGGGCTGACAAATACGGACTGACTTTTGGCAACTGTCCGAACAAGGCCGAATCGGCAGTATTGATTTCAACCATTGCAATCACCTTTGTTTCAGTCGGTTTCGATTCTTTTTCGGCATTGCCTTTATCATCATATTGGCGGTTTGAATGGTCGTAAATGCTGCGGTTCATAGGCGGAATGACGATGAAAGGCTCCAGTTCCGCATACTCTTCATCGCTAATCGAATACATTTTCTTGACATCGTTTTTCGAGTAAAATTTGCCTCCTTTTGCTTCATAATTCTTGATGGTACGAATTTGACGGTCAGTCAGGCCCATTTTGCGCCATTCTTCTTCTGGTAAGCCATTGGGATTGAATGGGAAAGGCGTCAAATGCGGTTCATCGGCAACAACCTCCGAAGTCGGTTTCTCCGTTTGCGCATCCATGGCATTTTGGCGCGCTGCAATCAGGGAGTCCAAGGCATGAAATCCGTATGGTCTTGCTTCCTGATGAAATGGTTTCCAGATACTTAACACTATTAGAATGACAAT
>CALGBV010000134.1 GCA_937884015.1 uncultured Bacteroidales bacterium | reverse complement strand
GCAGACCAACCGCGAAGAACTGCTGAAAGCGGTGGATTATTTCGATTCAATTGTGGTGACTGATGGCAGAGACGCGATGAATCGCGTCTCTACAGACAACACCGTTTTCCTTGATGCGCGGGCACATTATATTAACGGTGTGGGGTTTTATGAGCGTGACAGTGTGGTTGAGGCTTGCACGGAATATCTAAAGGCCTTGAAGGTGATGGAAAGCCATTTTAGGGAGAAAGATTTGCTGAAAAACAAGGCAAAGTTTATGGCATATACCTACAACAGGCTTGGGGATATGTTTGAGGAACAGTTGTCGGCCGAGCTAGCCATCACTTGTTATAAACAAGCATTGTTTTATTGCCACCGAGAACCAACTTCAATTTATGGAATACCAGTTTTATTGTATAATTTGGGAATGCAATATGATGTTTCTGGACAAATAGACAGCGCATATTTCTATTATAATGAAGCATTAGCAAATTTGCCTGATTATGATAATATTCATTATAGAGATATTATGTCGACTAAGGCTTTGCTTGACCATTATGACTTTGGATTATGTTCGGATTCTATTATTAAAGATTTAAAATACATCATTTCACTTTCCGCAGATGAAAATGAAAAAACAGCTAGATTGTTGACTCTTGGCAACATTTTGTTTAATGACAAACAGTATGATTCTTCACGATTTTATTTAGAAACTGTTTTTGAACAAGAAGAAGACATACATTCTAAAATTTTGGCTGCAGAGAACTTATGTAATATATATCAAATTGTAGGAGATTCAGTAAAAGCCCGTCAATACTCTTCTTTTCTTGCTGATTTTACTATGAAAGAAATCGAAAAAAAGTCAGATGTTTCGAGGATTAACGAAATGTTCAAAAGCTATTTGACCCAAAAACAGGATGATATTGCTCGGAAGAAGGCTGTTTGGAAAGTCCTGAAAGTTTTCATTCCTATAGCTTTTGTGGTTGCTTTGGTTATCTTTATTGTTCTAAAACACAGAAGTAAGAAACTTCTGAAAGAGCAACAGGAAGAAGCGGATAGAGTGCTTGGAGAAACAGAGCGCCAGCATGAGGAAGAACTGAGACAGAGGCAGGCTGAAGCGGAAAAGGTGCTGGAAGAGAAAGAAAAGCATCATCAACAAGAGATAGAGGCAAAAGAGACTCGGGCAAGAAAGGAATTGGAAGAAAGAGATAAACAGCACATCGAAGTCCTTGAAGCCGAGCGACAGACCCACCGCATGGAGCAAGCAGCCATATCCGGTCGGCTGAAACATAGCCACCAAGAAGTGCGTGAACTAAAAGAAAAAATCAGACAGCAAGAAGATTTGGCTGCAAAATCAGGAATTGCCGCCTCATTCAATGAAGAACCCATCTGCCGCCTTATTATGGAGCGTGTACATGATGGACAATTCAAATCGAAAATAGATTGTGAACTTTATAAGTCATACGCCTTGGACAAGCAGCAGCTGTTGGACTTGCGTGTGGCTGCCGACCGCCATTTTAGCCAATTCACTCTGCGTCTCAGGAAGGCTTATCCAAAACTTACCAGTATCGATATCGACTATTGCTGCCTCTATCTGCTCAACCTTACTTATGCTGATGTTTCAGCGTTGATGCAGCGTGCCTATAACACTGTTGTTGAGCGTGACAGTAAAATCCAGAAGATATTTGGCAGCGAAAAACCGCTTTCTGTCATCTTGATGGATATAGCTCAGAATCCATCATCTATTTGATTTATATGACGTTAGCAAAAAACACCTAACCTTTCCGAACCATCATTTTCTTGTAGGGTTTTTAGAACCCTTCTACTTTTGCATCGCAATTAAACCTAAAATTAGCTTAGCGATGAAAAAAGTAACAAAATTGGTTCTGATGCTCAGTTTAGTTCTTTTGGGAGCATCTCTTAATGCCCAGCAATGGGAGATTGACTACGGCGATGCCAATACATATACAAAGTTGACACAAAGCATCGTTAACAGGAATGGCAATGCCGTAATTGTTGGGGTTACAGGAAATGACGACACCCATCATCATCCTTTGGTAATTGAGGTGGATACGGATGGCAATTATGTTTCGCATGTTTTCGAGGACGATTTGTTCGGTATGTTTACTCCTATTGATGTCATTCAGTTGAATAACGGGAATTATTTCATTTCCGGATCCAAAGGAGACAATTTTATGGTTGCGGTGTTTGATTCGGATTTCAATGAAATAAACGCTAAAAGATATATGAAGCCTGATGTTGCCATCTCTGTGTACGGTTGCCGTCTCCTTCTCGATGATGACGGAAGCGTTGTCGCATCTGGCGGCTATGACTACCAGCCTTCATACGGACAGAAAAGAAAGCCCTATTTCTATCGTTTTAGCGCCAATGGCGACTCTTTGTCGTGTCGTTTCGTTACATCGGAATTGCCTCATCCCGAGGCTCGTATTCATTCGTATGATTGTTTTCGGTTAATGAAGAATCCTACGGAAGATGGTTATGTCGTATTATGTCGAGGCCTTAACGGATATGGGTCAGTCCTGCTATATGACAAAGATTTCAACTATTCTGATGGTTTTAGCTTACAACCCGGATATAGGGGACTCAAGGATAGCTTTGAAGATGTATATTCTGACCATTGGCTCACCCATGGTAAACTGTTGATATGCGGTAGGATGAACCATACAGACGTTTTCCCAAATTTGAGTTTTGGCATGGCACAGTTTAATATAGACGGCACATTTGACTGTTACGAAAGAATATATTACAAGCAGGATACGACTATAGAGGCAGCGTTTAGAAGCAGTATGGCGTATGTGAATGATTCCACCATATTTGAGGCTACCAATTTCTTCAGAGATGTATCTAGCGGTCCGTATTATACCGGAATCCTCCTGTGTAATACGGAAATGGAAATCTTGGGGCGGCGTGAGTTCTGTGAGCCTGAATACGAAAGTCTTATCCCTACGTTCATCATCGCTCTTCCTGATGGAAACTGTCTGTTCAATGTGGAATTTTTCTCTTTAGGGCATTTCTCCTACGGCAAACTCATCAAAATGTCTCGCGATGACTTCAACCCCATTCCATGCAGTGTGACGGAAGTCCCGCAGGAAGCGGTGAAAGCCATTGCTTATCCCAATCCAGCAATGGATGAGTTGAACATCGACATTTCGGGTTTGCCGGAAGGCGATGACTGCCGTGTGAGCATCATCGATGCCTTGGGGCGCGTCCATCTTGACCGCTACATCCGTGGCGAGGGCAATGTGCTTACGGTTGGCGTCTCGCCGTTGCAGCCAGGAATATATGTCTACACCATTTATAACAAGGAAAAAGAAATTGCAAGAAACAAGTTTGTAAAAGAAAGAAAATAAACAATTAAAAAATTATATTATGAAACGCATTGCAATAATAATCATGATTTTAGGCTTTCAAGTAGCCGCTTTTGCCCAAATTACACCTTCGGTGTATACGGGATTTGGAATGTGCACTAATTTGGGAGGCAGTATAGGGATTGGAACGGAGATGAAATACAAGTTCATTTCAGTCAATGCTGCTGTCGGTAGTTGGGCAGGTAAATTGCCAGCCCACACAGGATTGCAATCACCATTTGGATTTGATGTTGGATTGAAAGTTTATCCAATAAAAGGATGGTTTTTGGGTGTCAATTATGGAATTATGAACGAGGCACTATATACCGAACATTCTTCTGAAGGCTGGCATTTTCAAAAGGACTGTGGCTTTTCTTTCACAACAGGATGCCGATGGAGTTTCTATAAGGGGCTGTATGGACTGGTCTATGTTGGCGTTACAGAGAGCAAAGATGTTAATAGTCCTAATGTGATGGGAATGCAAATGTTCATTCCAAGATTCGGCTTTATTCTCGGATGGGATTTCCTTAAACAGAAAGAGTAAACCGAATAGTAAGAATGTTTGAATTTTGAATAATAATAGAACTGGGAACAAACGGAAAAGAAAAACCCCGAAGGCGTTAGCCGACGGGGTTTGCCCTTATTTGAATCCCATAGGCTGACGTTTTGGGGCGTCCTTTTGGAGTTTTTCTTGCTCGCAGAGCTGACGGAGTTGTTCAAGACTTGGTGCCGAACCGCTGATGAGTTGGTCGATGAGGGTTTTGCGCGAGATGTTCTCGATTTGACCGCCGCTGAGGTCGTAGTCGGTTGCCAAAGTCATGGCAGTTTGCTCGTCAAGTTCTGGAATGACTGATTTCCAGATGGCAGTCTTGGCTTCGACACTCGGCTGATGGAACTCGAGTTTGTAAAGGAAACGGCGTTCAAAGGCTGCATCGAGGTTGCCTTGAAGGTTGGTCGTGGCAATCAGGATGCCTTCGAAGCGTTCCATTTCGTCGAGAAGGATGTTCTGAATGGCGTTTTCAGTCTTCGAGGTGTTTGAGTTTTCGCTGTTTGAACGGGTTGAGAAAATGGCGTCGGCTTCGTTGAAAAGCAGAATTGGTTTCAACGTTTCGCCTTTTGCCATAGCTGCGTAATCGGCGAAAATCTTCTTCACGTTCTTTTCGGTGTTGCCGTACCATTGGTCGCGGATGTTGGAAATGTCGACTTTCATGACCTTGCGGTTGGTGGCTTTGGCAATTTGAAGCACGGTTTCGGTTTTACCGGTGCCAGGTGTGCCGTAGAAAAGGCAGCAGAATCCCGTGCGCATCTTGCGTTCTTTCAAGTTCTTGACGACTTGGTTGAACTGTGTTTCGCTGAGCAGTTTTTTCACGGTATCGATGCCTTTCTGGTCATCGGCGCCGTAATACATTTCCTTGGCGTTGATGTCGTCGGGAAGTATGGTTGTGCTTTGTTTTTCGTTGTCATTGTCGTTGTCGTCCGAAAACGGGTTGCCGAATAAGTCATCGTCATCGTCCTCGTTGATGGACGTGTTGGAGGTGTATTCCGAAAGGAACTCGCCGACGGCTTTGTCGGTAAGTTGGTAGCGGCCTTTGTTTTTGCCTTTTTCGATGCGTTCGATGTAACCTTTCTTAATCAAGACGCAAGTTCCTGATTGGAATGATTTCGTGATGCCCGACATTTCGTCGTCGAAAATGTTCCTGAGCCAGTGCAGACACAAGTTGTCTTCTGTCAGTGCAATGCGCCTGGAAAGGAAAACTGCGAGAATGATAAGGTCTAAATCGCTGAATTTCAGTTTGGACATATTCTTGGCAATGGTCAATTGTTTGTTGCCTTTTATGAGGCTGAACACCTTTTTGAATAAGATGTTCTTGCTGCTGCGGCCTTCGTGCTTGTCGGCAAAGGCCTGATTGAGGGCGTTCATGAAAGAAATGTTGTCAAGACCTTCAAATGTGTCTTTTTTCAAGCCACGGTTGTTACTGAAAGCTTCTTGGGCTTCGTCGGTGAGGGTGAAAATATTGCCTCTTCTTAGGTTCTCGATGTAGCCTGCCATGGCAAGGGCTTCGATGTCGGTCAGGAAACGGATGATGTCCGAAGCCTTGCAGTCAAAAAACTCCTTGAGGTCGTTTTTGCTTTGGTGCGAGAAAGCATTGTCAAAGAATGGGCAGAGCAATACTGCCTGGCAAGGCGTGAGGTTGAGTGATGTGGCCAGCGACTGAATCAGTGCGGCGTTTTCGATGAAGAGCTCCGGTTTGAGTTGTGAGTTGCGAACCTTTTCGGTGAGGTTTTCCAAACGGTCGATGATGGTCATTCCGTTGAATTCGTTGGTGCTGAGGGTGTTGTTGACGGTGTTTTCTTTAGCTTTCATTGCCTGAATCTTTTTATTGTTTGTTAATTGGATGAGTTTTGTGTGCCAGCCGTGGTTGGCGGCTGGCATGGTTTCATAAACGCATAATCCTTATATGTCTTTAGCGCGAAATCCCTCTCCCCGAAATTTTTGAATCTCGAGTAAGAAAGATGAACCAAGTTGAATGTGAACTTAGCTTAGAACGAACCTGTTGATGGAAACGCCACCAACGCCGATTGAATAATTGATTGATTGTGAATTGTTTGATTTTTTCATCTCTTTATTTTGTTTTCACTGCAAATATACTTCTTTTTGCCCCAATTCCGCAAGGGGTGAAAGCGTTTTTTTTTAGAAAAAAATAGAAAAGTTTCCATAAGGAATGTAAAGACGTATGGATGTGCGTCTTTGCATGTCAAGAAAAACGTAAAAACGATTTTTAATACGTTTCAAAGTCCTCCGCAAACCGAATGAGGTTGTCGATGCCTTGCGTCAGGACTTCTTTCGGCTGGGCGATGTTGATGCGTATGTAGTTGTTCCATTCCTTACCAAAATGCACACCAGGGATGACGCCAGTTTGCGTGTTTTCGTAGAGCGCAAGGCCGAAACGCAGGCCATCGTTCCATTTTTCGGGCAATTTCGCCCAAACGAAATAGCCGCCGTCGTTTTGCGGACATTCGAATCCCGCCTTGGCAAGCCGTTGGTTGGCAAAATTATAGTTTTCGATAATGGTGTTTCTCAATTCATTGATGCAGGTCTCCGATTCAGGCAAATCGAGGAACTCGGCAATGGCTTGCTGCTGTGGCGCTGTAGACGACAGTCCGATGTAATCGTGGATGAAACTGATTTGCGAAAAATGCTTTTCGTGGAAAAGGAAATAACCTACGCGCCAACCCGTGATGGAATATTTCTTCGAAAAACTGTTGGCATA
>CALGBV010000133.1 GCA_937884015.1 uncultured Bacteroidales bacterium | reverse complement strand
CTTCATTCTATGCTTTTGATGGTTACATTCAGTATTTCAATGATGACGAGAATGCAACAGCAACAATCAATGTCGGCAAATCTTCTATTAAGGTTAAAGACCAGACTGACCAGGATGACGGCATCACAGCTAATGCAAAGGTTGAGGACGCTTTCCGTATCGGTTTTGTCATTTCCCTTATTCAAATAAAAGTATGCTGTATGAACTTCCTTCGTTTCATCTGATTCAACGTCATCTGATTTCCCATTTTTACCCGCTATAATGACATCCTGTAATCCATCGCCATTGAAATCACCAGCAAACTTAACTGTGCCATCAAGATTCAGGACATCATAGCCAGTAAAATCGTGTTTAGTGATGCATAAATCATTATATGATCCATAATTAGGATTAGTGACTGTAGGATATTCACCCCACTCAACCACAGTGGAAGCAACCGAAAGTTTGTTTACATCATAAAAACGAATGGATTTCAGTCTGTTATAGTAATTTCTAATGTCGTATTGCCCACTGTTTTCATCATACCCGAACTCATACTTATAAAGATTTTTGCTGAAATGATACACCGAAACATCCTTCAGGAGCCAAGAAGAATGTAAGGTGTAATCTCCAATGAAAACGGTTTCAATGTCCTTCCTTTTTTCTTCTCCCTCATAGTAATGGAAATCAATGCCGTAATCCGTTTCCCTACCATCGTTGTAGCCGGAAAATTTGATGTCTTCCAAACGGTAATCATGTCCGCCGATGCTGTAATGGTATTCCATGTAGTTGCCGTATTCGTCTTCCACTCGGCGCAATAGCCATATCGCCGTATGCTGGGTTCCATCTTCGTCTCTATAGAACACCTTGGCTTCATTACTCGTGGAACTTCCATATTCGAGGACACGCCCGTCGGGAGTCCAAACCCTGAAACAAGCAGGCGAAATGTCGCCGCCACTTTCGCTGTCTCTTCTGTTGAAAGACTTGATTTTCATCATGCCATCAACTTCCGTGCGGTATTCCGTACCGTCAAGTCCGTTAGTTGCACCATCGAGTGGACGCAACCGCTGTCCATCCAAAGCGAAACGGTCTTGGTAAGTAAACGAGACACCTGTCACATTGCCATCATGGTATTGCGTCTGCCCGACTCTCGTAATCGCCGACAAGCCGCCCAGATTCCATCCCCAGCCCAACAAGCCGTTTCCACTCTGACTGTTGTAGACGATGGAGAGGTTGGGTTGCATTCCGCCGACACCGTCCGGCACCTGAATCGGTATGGTGTAGGTCGCCCCTCCTATGGCACCAACCACATTACCTTCATTGTCAACGAGACCGGACGGAGGCATCACTTCGTTGTCGTTGTCTTTCACTTGAGCACTCATGCTAAGAAACGCAAGCATTATTAATAAGGTAATTCCTATTTTCTTCATATTTCTATAAATTTGATTGTTAATTGATTTAACTTTTAGTCTCCTTGACATTTGGACTTGTGGATTTTTCGGAATAGAGATTTAAACCATTTTGAACTGTTTTTCTTTTCAACCTTCCACCCGCCACCAAAAACTTTCCACCTGTCACCCAACAGTCTATCACCTCCTGATCACCCTCCACACATGCACTTCGTCGCCTACAATCAGTTTTAGGAAATAGATTCCCGCCGCCTGTTTGGACAGATCGAACTGCTCGAGGTCGTTATTGAAATGCTTTTCATCAAGCACGGCCCCCGTAGGTGCGGTCAGTATGGCTTGCATTGGTTTGCTCTCCGTGCGGTTTTGAAGGGCCACCGAAAAGATGCCGTCTGTCGGGTTCGGATAAAGATTCACTTGCATTTCAGCGAAGCTGTCTTCCGCTATTGCAGTTGCCTTGGCGAGGTCTTCTTCATCAACCACCCCTTTGCCATTATCTGTTTCTTTTAGGAAATAGATATACCGATTTGTGCGGTTGCCATTCAGATCATAAACAAAACTCACGCAGCCCCTCTGCTGCGCAAAGCAGGGCACAACGGCCATCAGCGCAAGCATAATTGTTATTAGTATTGTTACCTTTCTCATGTTGATTTAGAATTTAAATGATTGATAATTAAGTTTTTTGACGATTTAACCCTGTTTCGTATCAGGACAAAGCTACCGCAGGGCGGCTGTTTCGTCCGTCTTTTTCAGGTCTGCCGCCAAGTGCTGTTTCTGTCAGTCTATCAAGGCGGCGAAAGATGAATTTATTACCGTCTCACAGCGGCATGTCTGCCGCTGGAGACCTTCATCTCAGGAACTTGTTTTGAGTGGAGAAAGAGTTTTTCATCGCGTTGGCGTTTGTAAGTAATCAATACCAATGAATCAAATGCTGAACTTTCCCATCAGGCTTCCCTGCGCATTGCTGAAAACGACAAGGTAGTTGCCTGACGGCAAATTGCTGAGCGAAATCTGCACGCCTTCATTGGCTTGGGCGTATACGGTTTCGGTATTGACAACCGCACCCGTGGCGCTACTGATAGTGATGGTTAGGCTTCCCAAATTTGCATGGAAGTCGACATAGAGGTTAGCATCGTCAACCGATGCGGTGATGGGTTCGGATTGGGAACGGTCTGTGGGCGGAAATTTTCCTTGCAGGTCAATTTCATATTCTCCATATCCCTCGCGCATGGCGAAACCGAAATTTGTACTTGCCAAAAGGCAAAACACAGTAAGTAAAATTCTAATTGTACGGTTCATTTTTGTTTATATTTGAAATTCGCTGCAAAATTATTGCAGCCAAAAAGGCATCCGAACCCCTATCCGAACTTTTTGCCTATTCAAAAACAAACAACAAACTATTATTCAATTGATTACAAAATTACGCATCCGAACTTTTTTTTCAAAATTCCGAACTTTTATTTTTGCACATCAACCCACAATTTTATCAACATTTTTCAAATTAAACATTGACAATCAATATGTTACAAAAGCAACACATCTAAAAACCGAACTTATTCGGCATCAGGCCCTTTTCCTGTGATTTTTTTCACTTTCGACCGCATTTTGTCCACCACACTTACACTTACCCCAAGCAAAAACGCCTCATCGCTGCGCGAAACGCCAATGACCGACAACACGAAATCGTTGCGTTCCATCTCGTTCAGTTGCGGATAATGCTCCTGCACCGATGCCCTCAATCCCGGATACAGTTCATCGAAAACGGCCATCATCTCATCCCAATGGTTCCGGTTTCCGAAAACCGTTTTCTCCAAATCAAGCAAGTGTGATTTTTCGCCTCGGTTTTTTGAGACAATGTCAAGCTGTTGCATGACGGTCTGCCTGAATCTTAGTTCACGTTCCAACCTGTTCTCGTATGATGTCATCAAGTCGGACCAATCTTTTTCGCGTGTAGTGTAGTTTTCTTGTATTTTGCCGCTTTCCTGCTTGAAAGTGAGCAATTCGTCCAAAGCACGGGCCAAAGACTTGTTCTTTCTGGCATTTCGGTACATGACAACAGCAACAGCAACAGCCATGGCAAACAATCCAATAACCAAAAACAGGATGACACGGCGGCGGCTTGCCAATTGCTGGTAATATTGATTTTGCTGCGCCTCGAAATCGTATTTCAGCTGTGCTTCGTACAGCGATTGTTGCAAACGCCTATGATATTCCTTATCAAGAGCTTTGGCGTGTTGTTGCTCAAAAACAAAAGCCGAGTCAATACACCCATAGATTGATTCAAATTCTGATAAGAAAGCATAAATAGCCGCTTGTTCCGGGCCATCAGCCACATCCTTCACCTCTTTTTGCAGTTTTCCAACATAATATTCAGCCGAATCCAATTCGTTCATGCCCAAGAACAAGTCGGCATAATTCAGGTGAAGGCGTATGCTGTCGTTATCGGCTACACCTACTGAAACGGATTGCCTCAACAGCAGAAACGATTTATCATAGTCTCCTTTTTCCCTATAAACTATGCTCATTGCATTCAATATATTGCTTTCAATTACTACATTCTTCGTATTTCTTGCCAAAACCAATCCTTTTTCAAGGTAATGCAAGGCACTGTCGTTTTCATGTTGTAAAGCAAAAGTCTGCCCTAAAATCCTATGCATCTGCGCCTTTTTAGACAAATTGTCGGCATAATATTTATCGGCTTCCATAAAGTTCTTCAAAGCCTCATCATAATAGCCGGTATTGTAATTCAGATTTCCCAAATAATGCTTTGCCTTTGCCATAAGCGCACTGTCGGCGT
>CALGBV010000132.1 GCA_937884015.1 uncultured Bacteroidales bacterium | reverse complement strand
AGACGGGCTAACACGCCGAGAGGTTTTTGTGTGGGATGCTTGCCGCACGACTTTTATTGTTACTTTTTCTTTCTATAATGACCTCTAGACGAAAATTCCAAAAATCCTTTGTCACGTAATAGTTGCAATTGTTGCCTTATCTTTGGCTGCACATTATTATTATTTGGATGTTTTTTTTGTAGAGCGTCAGTAAATGAATACATTTCATCTAAAGTAAAAACGTCGTCCAATTTATCTACACAATGTAAAACATCCATTAACCAACCTCGATTTTCAAGAGAATTAATGCGAAGACTTTCAACTTTGTGATATGTATCTATTACTGATTTATGGTCAATTTCAATTGAATTTTGAATGATATATATCTTTCCATACTCTGGAATTGTAGTCAAGTTTATGTTACATCCCGTCCATCCTGCACGTCTTGCATTTTCCGAAAGAGGCCTACGCTTTTCAATTATTTCGGGAATGAAAAAATGATTTGGGATAAGAATAAGATTTCGTACCTTGTCATTATAATGCGTCATGAAAAAGAAATGAGGATTATTGAGTGCGGTAATACGACTTATCATCGTATTATATTCTCCATCAGAAATTCTATCACCTATCCCTTGCATTGCTCGCTTTTTACTTTTTAATTCATATTCCGATTTACAATGCTCACAATAGAAATCAGCGACAGGCCTATTGGCCTCAAAATGATGTAGTACAGGCGCGCCACAAATAGGACAATACATATTTTTGCCTAACCAATCCTCAGTCAAGACCCGAGCTTTCTGAGTAGAACTATGATAAGTCTCTGCTAATGATATGTTGAAATGGAAATCCATACTAATCTAAGTCTGTGCTTTTTTCTATCTCATTGCAACTGTGTTTACACTTTATTGTTGGTTCTCCGATATAGTCACTATAGTCTAATACTATTTCCCCATTATGATACAGTTGCTTGACTTTAATTTCAGCTTGTTCTTCACTGTCTGCTTCAACAGTAACATTGCGCGTTAATATCTCTTCAATATTCACCAAATACTTCATATGCGTTTCCAAAAAAAAGTATTAAGCGATTGGTTTTTCTCACCAACCCACTTGATAAATGGTTTTGCTTTCGTCATTATTTCCAAATTAAAAATTAGCCTCCAAAAATACAAAATTCTTCGAATACAAGTTGTGCTTTACATACAACAAAGCGCATCTATCTTTGAAAGATTACATCCAATATAATTACTTTTACAAACTTAAATAGTAATTTTTGATTTTCTTCGCCATCATGTTTCTCCTCAATTTTAAGAAGTCTTCAAATTGATCGCAATCCATTTCAAACACATTGTCCGGAATACAATTCACTTTCAAATTCTCCATCAATTGATTGTAGTCGGTAATAGAACCGCACAACTCTTTCTTTGTCTCACATTGCATTCTGGCAATGCCAAAGTATTCCTTAGGGGACTTTCGTCCGATTGACTCATTTATAGGTCTGTCAAGATAGGTGTAATTGGCTTCTTGATTATATTGATTTTTTACAAAGTTATTGTCTTGTAAATACTTCTTTGGGAAAATGTGGTGAACATCACCGCCAAGTTCTATCAGAGACCTCACTGTAATATTATTTGAAAGCAATGATACTTCATTGTTCATAATCTGTGCAGCCAAATATACCAAGTAGGTTGGGTTGTTGGTTGAGGTTAAGCATAGATTTTGTACGACTGCCACATTCCAAAAATTATCTGAAAGTGTTGCTGCTTCAATGGCTTCCAAGGTTTCTTTGATGCCGTTTTCTCTAATCTGTTTCAAATCAGCGGCGAATTTGGATTCGGGAGAACTGCTATAACGACCTGTTAAAACTGATAGGACATACCACTTCTGTACAATCCGTTTTCGTTCGGCAACAGGCAAGTCGCTTTCTTGAAGCATAAGATGAAGGGTGTATGCAAAATCTAATGCCATATTTGAGTTGACGAGTTTGTTGGATATAAAACCTGCTGACTTGATAGCTATCATGAACTGTTTGAAATTATGCTCACTAATGACATTGACAATACCTTCTTCCATTTTTAAGAAGGTGTTTTCCATAATTTCCTCTTTATACTCTTTTGTTTCAAAATCACGTCCCGATAGCATTTTCACCAAGTCTGCCATTTTAGCTCTTTTCAACTTGTGCATGAATGCTACTCGTATGACATCGTCACAGGTTGGGTCATAAACGGTTTCGGTATCATCCTTTAACCATTCCAACTTTTTAAGATAAGGCGTTTTGGAAAACGGAATATCACGTTGGGCAATATGATTATAGTATGAAGGAACCACGGCCAAGTGACTGAAATAATCAACAACTTTTCGCAAAGTGTTTCCGCCATGAACTTCGTCTGCAGCCATTTTCGACATTACGAAATCACCTTGAGACAAAGAAGTACCTTTGGAATTGATGCGAATGAAAATATCCGTAACGATATCAATGTCTAAAGAATCCGCTAACTCAATTACTCCAATTTGAGTTGTTTCTATGGCACGTAAATTACTTATCATTCGCTGTAAATTATTGCCATCCATTTCAGGATTTGCATTGATGTATTCAGGAATGAAAGTCCAAGTGGCAAAGGAGTTTTTAAAGACATTGGCTATGTCTGGTATCCATCTGCTGCTTTTCAAATGAGCAGGGGTTTGTACTGCAAATATCTCCGCTTCTGCATTTCCTAGTTCATATTCTAAAGCTGCAAAAGGATTAAAGGCGATTTTAATTCTTGTTTCGTTAAAATCTGAATCAACGACTTCTTTTCCGGCTATTGCAGTCATGATTGCTGTTATTCTTTGCTGCCCATCAATGATGGTCTTTTTCCCCGCTGAGATTGATCCATCTCTCAGTTTCACATTAGGGTTTTTCCAAAGTATAATGTATCCTGTTGGAAAACCTTTATATAATGAGTCCATCAAATCGCATACTTGTTGTTTCTTCCAAACAAAGGGACGCTGAATTTCAGGAATTGCAATGTCATTTGCCTCAATCAAACCAAGGATGGCTTTGACTGAATAAGTAGTGTTTGTGAATTTTTCTCCTTCCATAAAGCTATTTCGATTTCGCTTTTGCGCCTTCAAAAATACAATATTTCAACGTTGTCACAACTTCTATTCAATATATCTGGAAAAATATATGGTGGTAATACTCATATTAACACAAATCACAATTTCTTAATCCATCTATATTCAGGGCCATCGGTTGTCCATTGAAATTGCCACATATCTCCATTGTCACCATTAATCAAATAAAATTGATACATACTTGTCATTGGCTGTATGTAAAAAACACTTCTGTTTTTTGATGCAATCAAAGGATATGGATTGATTGGTATTGAAAACATGTATTTAGTTCCTTCAACACTATATTGTACTTGCCATAGTTTTCCGGTAAAAGTGTCAAGTTCTATAAAGGTCCACATGTTTTTCGTTTCATACAAACAGAATCTGTTGGTGTATTTTTCATATGGCTCTATATCATCTACTATAAACCATTTTAAGCCATCATCTTGAATTTGTTCAACAGCCCCCGTTACAGTGTTTAGTTTTAATTGATTGTGATAGTTTTTCGTTTGATACAGTCTGTAAGTTTGTGCATCAACTGTCAACGATGTGACAAAAAATAAAAGTATTAACAATCTTTTCATATTATTATAAAATTTAATTGGTTGTATCTATATTTGTTTATAAAGGAATCGATTCAACTGGTGAGAGGGCCGGAGCGTTTCCAACCCTCTCGGCAGAAAGGCATTATATGTTTGCTAGGTTCTTGGCGATGTAGTCTTTGATATAGCTGACGAGTTCGGGGCTATCCACAATCTCGATGTCGCCGGCCAGCCCGATGACGAAACGGCCCACGCCACGGTAGTCGGCCACGAAGGTGTCGAGGAGCCAGTGGGTGGCGTCGAGGGGTTGCGTGTCGCGCTCGGCAAGCGGATACTCCTCGATGAGCAGGCTGTAGGCCATCACGCCCAGACGCAGCCGCACATGGTGACGGTCGTAGCCCGTCATGCGAAACACGTCGGTGTGCCCCATGCGGTGGCTGCGGCCATGCGCCCACAGGGCGTCGAGCACCTCTGCCTTGCCGATGCGTGCCGTCTTGAAGGTCTTGTTCAGGCCGTCGTCGAGGTCGTAGCACCACACCTCGGAATAGTTCACCGTGAAGCCAAAAGGTTCCACATGCCGGTCGCGCACCGACTGCGAGTTGGTGGAGGCGTAGTCGTGGAAGACCACCTGGCGGTGCTCCTTGATGGCGCTCACGATGGCACTCACATTGGCGGCGTTCTTCGTCTTGATGGTGCACTCGGGCAGCCCGAGGCTGTCGAACAGCAGGCTCAGCTTACTGCGCAGGTTCTCCTTGAAGAGCGTGTCGCCATGGATGGCATCGATCGACTGGTAGAGCACATGCGCCTCCTCTTCGTTGAGGTGCATGATGTTGTTGAGGTATCGCTTGTCGTTCGAAGGCAGACGGTAACGCTGGTTCTCCATGATGACGACGAGCCGCGCTCGCCTGAGGTCGTCGAGGTAACGATAGACGCTCGATGGCGACGCGTCAAGCAGCTCCGAAAGCTCTTTCACGGTGTAGGCATTCCCCGATGCCAGAATCTGTATCAGGTTCAGCTCTTTGACGATTTTTGGGTTGTCGGTGTTGTCCATAACCTTGTTGTTGTTTATCAGACGCCTGAAAAAGAAAAAATACTACTTGTCTTTGAATCATAGGGTTGGCATCTTGCCGCATAAGGCGAAAATGCTTCCTAACTGCCACAAAGATAGGTAATTCTGCCGAAAACGCAAAATTTATGGCGTTTTTTTCTTTCCCAAGGGGCATCCTGCGTTTTTCGAGCCTTTTCCTTCGCACCAACTAGTGGGTTCGTTCGGGGTTCGTTCGGGGTTCGTTCGGTGTTGCTTCGGTGATTTACCGAAGAAACTCCGAAGAAAGTGTGCGGAAACGGCGAAATAAGTGCGGCCTTGACTACTTGTTGTCAATATGCTGAAGGCGCGATGAACCGACCTTTCCACACTAATCAATGAGACGCGATAAATCGGTGTCTCTACTCTACACTTTTCATTCAAATCTTTTTGATAGAAATCAAAACAGTTTCTTATTTTTGCAGCGTTATGCAATATCTCATTCTCGCCATACTATGCTCGACCTGCGTTTTCATTGCCATGCGGCTTTTCGACCGCTTCGGCATCGATAACCACCGCGCCATTGCCGCCAACTATGCCGCCGCCACCGTTGCGGGACTTTTGATGTGCCAAGGCATCGACACGCCGACCGAAATCGTCACCGAACCTTGGTTCGGGCTTTCCATCCTGACGGGGTTCTGGTTCATCCTCACCTATCTGCTAATGACCTATTCCAGCCAGCACGCAGGCGTGACCATCACCTCACTGTCGAGCAAGCTTTCCGTCGTGATTCCCACCACTTTAGGCGTGATTCTGTTTCACGAAAAACTAAATCTGCCCTCCATAATCGGCATCGTTTTGGCCATTGCCGCACTTTGCATGATTGTCGGAGGCAAAAGCGAAAGCGGCAAAAAGAGCATCGGTTGGCTTGTCATTCTGCCGATAGCCATTTTCCTAGGGACAGGTACCGGCGACATGCTGATGAAATTCACCGAACAACTCAACAAGGCCGACGACATGACCTTCATGATCACCTTCATCTATTTCATCGCCTTGCTTTTCGGCTTGGCCATCGTGCTTTTCGACCGCATCAAAGGCAAGTCGAAATTCCAATGGAAAAACCTTGTGGGTGGCATCGGATTGGGTCTGGTGAATTTTTTCTCAACCTACTGCATGTATCACTGCATGAGGATTTTCGACAACGTTTTCCTCTTCCCCACTTATAATATAGGGGTGGTTTGCGCCACCGCCATCACAGGCCGGCTGCTGTTCAAGGAAAAGCTTTCGGCGAAAAACTACATCGGTTTGGCTCTTGCCATCATTGCTGTCATCCTAATCACTTTGAAACCATGACGAACGACGACACCTACAACATGCTTTCCACGCCGGGCGAAGGACTTTACAAGGAAAAAGGCAGCAAGTTCATTGCCTCGGCCTTCACCGTTTTCAGCGAAGACGAAGCCAAGAAAGCCATTGCCGAAATCAAGAAACAGTATTACGATGCACGCCATCACTGTTTCGCCTACATGATTGGCCCCGACAAGAAAAACTTCCGTTCGAGCGACGACGGCGAACCTTCAGGCACGGCAGGCAAACCCATTCTTAACCAAATCCTATCGAAAGACGTGACCAACGTTTGCGTAGTCGTGACGCGTTATTTCGGCGGCATCAAATTAGGCACCAGCGGTCTCATCAACGCTTACAAAACCGCAGCCCGCGATGCCTTGGACAACGCGCAGGTGATTGAAAAAACCATAAACGAAATTTACAGCCTCGAATTCGGCTATCCCTTGATGAATGAAGTGATGCGCGTGATGAAAGAAGAGAATCTGGAGCAGCTGAATCCACGTTTCGAGATGGATTGTTACCTCGAGTTTTCAACAAGAAA
>CALGBV010000131.1 GCA_937884015.1 uncultured Bacteroidales bacterium | reverse complement strand
TTTTCATTATTCCGAGAATTCTCAGAGCCGTAAGCTGTCCGTCGGCTGTCGGAAGGTCATCAAGGAAAACAATATGACCATTCGGTTCACCGCCGAGATTATATCCGTTTTCTGTCATGCGTTCAAGAATATATCTGTGTCCTGCACCTGCATTTACAAGGGTAATCCCCTTATCCGACGCAAATTTTCTGAGTCCCGAATTAGCCATAGCCGTGATTACAGCGGTATTGTCCTTTAAAAGACCGTCTCTGCTGTATTTTTCAAGCAGTATGGCAAATATTCTTTCGCCGTCAACAATTTCGCCGTTTTCGTCAACAGCGGTACATCTGTCAGCATCACCGTCAAAGGCAAATGCACAGTCACAGCTGTTTTTCTTCATAAAGTAAATAAGCGGATCGATCTGATTTGTACCGCAGTTTCGGTTGATATTTTCGCCGTCAGGAGTATCTGACATAACAAAAATCTCTGCACCGAATGAAGAAAAGAGCTTTTGTGCCGTAACTGACGCCCAGCCGTTTGCACAGTCAAGCGCAATTTTCATGCCGCTCAGATCACATTCTGCAATTTCTCTGATATACTCAATATAGTCATCAGCCGCCTGATTGTAGTAGGAAATTCTGCCTGCCTCATCATGCGGTGCAAGCTTTATATTATGGTGTTCGTAAAGAACGAGATTTTCAATTTCACATTCTTCGTCATCAACTGCGTAACCAAGTTTACGACTTCTTTTATTCGAGCATGCAGCCGATGCTCAGTCCGCGTGACACGCTCACCTACGATGTGAAAGCGGAACTGCGCAACGACCGCGAGGGCAAGAAAAAGAAGTTCCTGCTTCAAATGCTCAAGGCCAGCGACTTCAACATCGTGGACCTGGCTCTCAACGAACGCGAAATCGCCATCTCCCCCGAAATGGAAGAAGTGATAAAAAACGCTCCCATTCCCGAAGAAGCGCAAGCAGAACTACTCCGTCGGGGCACCATCAAGCACGACGACATCATCTTCCGTCACAACGGCGACGGCAGCACCTACGAACTTCCCGAAGAACTTGAATCAGCTGGAACGGCACGTTTCCTCGACATGTCGATGCTGTTGTATTACGTGCTGAATGAGAACAATTTCGTCCCTGTCGATGAAGTCGAAACCAGCATCCACTACGAATTGCTATCCTACTTCATCAAGCTCTTCCTGGCCAACAGCGAAGGTTCGTCACAACTGCTCATGACCACCCACGACATCAACCTGCTCAACGAAGACTTCATCCGCCGCGATGCCATCTGGTTCACCGACAAGGACAAGTGCGGAGCCACCTCACTGAAACGCCTCAGCAGCCTCGGCTTGCACAAGACACTCAACCCATACAACGCTTACAAACAAGGCAAACTCGTTGACCTGCCATTCCTCGGCAGCATTTTCCTCGAACAAGACAACGACTGACAGCAAAAAAAACAAGAGAAACAAAAAACCTAAATTCCAGAAGAAGACTATTAACCACCAAAATACTAAGTTATGATATTCAACTCAATCGCAGTCGAAAGACGCAACAACTACAAAATGATTGACCTCTATACCGGATACGATGGTCAAGACGAAGCCACCTGGAAAACATGGAAACGTGCAACTATCCGTATAGTCCAAGAATCTAATGAAAAGCTTTGGGAAGAGAATCCATGCTTGTCTGAATCATCGGAAGTCTTCCTTGCCAACTGGGAAGAAGAGCTCTACAACATCTCTAAAGGCGAACCCTTATCGGTCAAAGCTGATTTGGATCTGTCATGCCGCATCGGCAGGTACGAGATGATTCAGAAAATCGTGCGTTATTTCAGAGATCTCGGATTCCCAGTGTGCCGCGATTTCATTAACAGAATCGAGGTATGGATTCCAAAAGACGAAGGGAATTCCATCCTTTATAACAGGTATACTCTCAGACCTTACTATCAAGACATTACGGACGGATGGCAGATTGATGTCAGCCATAGTGGTGAAAGCAGATGCTCAAAGAAAACCTTGTATGAAGTTGACCTTGATGACCATGGTTTTGATGTGATAGCGGGAACAGAAGTCGTGCCCCGAAAGTTCGTCAAGCAACACCATTTCCAAAAATATGGTGGTGGCTGTCCCATCGTCAACAGATACAACAAGTTTGTCCTTCATTTATCGGAACCCAGGTCATACGACAGAAACAAGTATGTTACTAAGATGAAGAAAATCTCCGATTTCATACGCACATATCTTGTTACACCCGAGTTTCAGGACGCCTTGGACATCAATATACTAAATGACGGTTCGTTTATCGAAGTGAAGCAAAAAGACATCCTTATGGTGGACGAAAAAGCAAAGAACTTAATCTATGGAGATGGCTTTATCGGTTCGCTTCCCCGTAACGAGTTCTCTCAACACGGACCATACATTCAGCCCAAGACTTTCAAGTATTTTTTTATCAGTTTAGACTCACCCAAAAGCAATATCGCAAGGAATCGGCTTTACAACATTTTCCAGAACGGCAAGGATTCTTCCATATTACACCAAGGCGACCAAGAGTATGGAACGAACAAGACTTTTAGAAAATTAGCTGAATTTCTGAATCAGCCTTTGTCGTGGGTGCAGAACCTGAGTCTTGCCTACAAGTCATACGACACGGCACTACAGGAATTACAGCAGCATCTTATGGATGACAACCGTTTCATACCTGACACCAACTACATAGCCATCATCATTAGCGAAATCCATGAAGAAACGCAAGACACTCAGTTGCACGAACTATACTACAGGATGAAGGAACTGTTGATGAAATCCAAAATCACATCCCAAGTCATCTATGCTCCTAACATCGACAGCGCCAGTTTTTGCTACTTCCTTCCTAACATCGCAGCAGCCATCACCGGCAAACAATATGGAATGCCTTGGGGGTTACAAAGTCTGTCACAACGAAACGACATGATTGTTGGCATAGGAGCATCCAGACAACATGGACACAAACCTTACCTTGGCACGGCATTCTGCTTTGACAAGAAAGGCCAATTCCGCGAGTTCGACTGTTGCCAGGCTGAAGACACAGAGGCTTTAGGTACGAGCCTGAAAAAAGCACTCTGGCAATTCTGCAAGCAATACCAAAAACCCGACCGGCTCATTATTCATTATTACAAGGAATTAAACGACAACGAAAGCGAGCAGATTGAAATGATGCTCAAGCAAAACGGATTGCAATGCCCCGTGTATGTCGTCAATATGGTAACAGCTGCCAACGACGACCTGATTGCTTTCGACACAAGTATGAATGACCTCATGCCGAAAAGCGGAACATTCGTTCATCTTAGAGGCACCCAGTTTTTGCTTTATAACAACGAGAAATACACTGACAACGGGAAAGGTGACATTCTTTTCCCCGTCAAATTGACCATCACAAGTGCGAAAACCAATACAGGAGGCATACTGACTACAGAAGACACCATCGACATCATCACCCAGGTATATCAGTTTTGTCGCCTCTATTGGAAGTCGGTCAAAATGCAAAATGTACCCATTACCATCGCCTATCCCAAAATGGTAGCACAGTTCGTTCCCCATTTCAACGACGAAGACCTTCCAGAGTTTGGGAAACATAACCTCTGGATGCTCTAACAAATTGCAATTATGACATTATCGATTATTGACAGCATGTTGAGAGGGGATTTGCGCCGACAGATACTGCCAACGCTAAAAACCGAGAAAGAGATTTCCATGCTTTGGCGAGGCCTGCAGAAAGCATCCTCCCAAAAAGAGCAAAGTCTGATGGCCATTGAAAAAGCGCTTATTGAATCCGTCGAAACAAGCGGATTGGTGAATGTGTCGTCCGACTATCAAGATGACCGCGACTTGCGTCAAGGTGCAGAACAAGCCCGAAACGCAGGAATATGTTTCGTCGAAAACTGCTACACACGTATTACTGACAAACTGAATCTCGAAGGTGTCTTCCCGCAACCTCGGGAAACTACACCAACCGACAAATTTCTTCATCTGTTGGTCAAAACGGAATGTTGCCGAACAATGGAATGCTTGCTAATGTTGGCAAATGCCGTTCGTGACGACAGTGTGGTTCGCACCTACATCCGCAAGTTGTTCTCGTCCATCACATCATTATGCATGGACGCGAAAGAAGCATACATCAAGGAATCGCTAACCCAACTTTATTTTGAAGTGTACCATACCTTCAGAAGCGTTTTGGGAAAAAAACCACAACAGAGTTACGAAACCGACTTTGAAAATTTCGTATTCGAATGGAAAGGTGAATTCCCCAACGCAGAGGTTACAGAAAGGTTCAACGCGATGACCCAAGGTTTCACCCCTACCCGTGTGGAGTCTCCTTATTGCACAAAGACACCTGAATTGCACGACCAAACGACACTTGTCAAAGCAGAAATCAAGGACAAGTTTGACCTATTCCTTGAAGCCGCCAACATATTCACTTTCACAGAAATGCCAAAAGTCAAAGAACTTGGCACACCGCAAAAAATCCGTCAGTTGGTGGAATGTATGCTGCAAGAGAAGGAAACCGTTGCCAAAACATTTGGACACACAGCTGCCATGTTGGACTTTTTGGGATTCTACAAATGGATAGCTGATAATTATATTAGTGGATTTACTCTAACACAATATGACTCATGGTGTTCAAAACACATTATGAACAAAGAATCCGGAACTGCATTCCGGCACTATAGGTTATCCGTCAACGTCGACAAATCCGATAGCAGCAATGCCTCATACAAGTATCTTGGTTGGAGATACAAGAATTCCGTAGTTGACGAATACAACAATATATTGAAAGGTTGACACTTTTATTTAGGCAATTATATACTTTTTGACCCCGCTCGACCTCGAAGAGGTCTCATTTCTGTTACCCTATACGAGCGTAGCGGAGTGTAGGGCAGCGACATCCATCATATATGTTGGTTATGCGCATGCCCCACACTACGTATGGGGTAACAGAAATCGCATCTCTCTGAGATGCAACCCGACAACGGACAAGACTTTGGCAATCAACTTAGGTCAAAAAGTATATAGCCTCCATTTTTCAATTATTCCCTTGAAAAAGTGTAAGAAATTCAAATTATTCCCTTGAAAAAATGTAAAATTCTTGAATTATTCCCTTGAAAAACTGTGCAATTTTGAAATTATTCATTTCCTAAACCATTAACCCACATCAATAAAACCCTATCTTTGCACTCGAATTTTCAGAAGGCCTCCGCTTGAGGCGACTATTCAAAAACAAACATTAAAACCCATGACAATCAACGAATCACTGCAACAATACATTGAAAACGAAATCTTGCCCCGTTACGACCATTTCGATGCCGCCCATCGCCGCAACCACGCCGACGACGTCATCAGGAGGAGCCTCGATTTGGCTACGCATTACGACGTCAACATTGATATGGTTTATGCCATCGCCGCCTTCCACGACACAGGTCTTTGCGAAGGCCGCGACACGCATCATCTGGTTTCGGGACGAATCATCCGCGAAGACACCTTTTTAAAAAGGCATTTCACT
>CALGBV010000130.1 GCA_937884015.1 uncultured Bacteroidales bacterium | reverse complement strand
TGCGGAGTTTCTCGGCATAATACCACCAGTCCCATGATTCAAGTTTGAAATCGGCACCTTCGGCATCGGCAATGGCTTGCATTTCAGCCAGTTCTTTCTTTGCCAGTTCCTGTGCAGGATTGAAAATGTCGATGAGGAATTTGTCGACAGTGGCGGCATCGTGTGCCATGTTCGGCTCAAGGACGTAATCGGCATAATTGTCGAAACCAAGAAGTTGAGCTTTCTGGTAACGCAGTTTGACCATTTCGTTGGCCAAGGCCTTGTTGTCGAATTCATTGCCGTTGTCGCCACGCATGAAGTAGCCGCGGTAAATCTTTTCGCGAAGTGCGCGGTTGTCAGCGTATTGCAGGAAAGGAATCAGGCTTGGCTTTGAAAGCGTGAACACCCATTTGCCTTCCAGACTGTCGGCTTTGGCTTGCTCGGCAGCGGCATCAATGCTGGCTTGCGGCAGTCCGGCAAGGTCGGCGGCATCTTCGATGATGAGCTTGAAATTGTCGTTTTCCTTCAGCAGGTTGTTGCCGTATTGAAGACTTAAGGTCGAAAGCTGCTCATTGATGGCGCTCAGTTTGGCCTGGTCTTCAGGGCTGAGGCCAGCGCCGTTGCGGATGAAATCGTTGTGGTATTTTTCAACCACACGGATTTGCTGGTCGTTAAGATTCATCTCGTTGCGGTGCTGATAAACGTAATCGATGCGCTCGAAAAGTTTCGGATTCATGGCAATGTTGTCACCATGCTTCGACATCATCGGATAAATCTGATTGGCAAGCTCTTGCAGTTCGTCGCTTGAGCTACATTCAATCATGTTGAAGAAAATGCCGGAGACTCTGTTCAGGATTTTACCTGACTTGTCGTAAGGCAGGATGGTGTTTTCGAAAGTCGGGGTCTCTTCATTGTTGACGATGGCCTCGATTTCGGCTTCCTGTTCGGCGATACCGGCCTCAAAAGCAGACAGATAGTGCGAGTTCTGGATTTTGTCGAACGGCGGCACCTGGAATGGCGTCGTGTATTCGGTCAGGAACGGATTTTCATCCACGACGGTTTCCTCTTGTTGCTTCGGAGTGGTCGTGCATGATGCTAATGTGATGATACTTAATGCAATCACGTTGAAAAGTTTTTTTGACATAGTATGATGATTTTGATTGTTATGTCTGTAATTTGGTGGCAAAATTACTCATTATTATGATTGGAAAAGCCAAAGGACGCATAAATAAAAATGCAATTATTTTTAATCATTTTCTTTGTTTTTATGTTTTTCAATTGCTATTTTTGTAGGGTTTTTCAAGAATGGGAATTTCGGTTTTTCCTGTGTTTTGAAAAAGTGATTATAATACGTTGAAATCTAATAACATAACTATATGAGTTACATCTCTTGGGACAAAGACAAACTGGTCAATCTGGAGTTTTCGCTGAACCGCGAAGTGCTGCGGTCCAATTCGGCGGGTGCCTTTATGGCCACAACTTTGATTGGCTGCAATACGAGAAAATATCATGGACTGCTGGTTGTGCCTCAGCCTCAGCTGGATAAGAACAACCATGTGCTGCTTTCGAGTCTGGAAGAAACGCTTATTCATAATAAGGAGGAATTCCATTTGGGCGTTCACATGTATCCTGATGGCGTTTTTGCACCGCGCGGTCACAAGTATCTCACTGAGTTTACAGCCGATCCGATGCCGCGACTGGTATATAATATAGGTAACATTAAGTTGACCAAGGAACTGATTTTTTCGAATACCGAGGCAAGAATCATGGTGCGCTACACTATGGACGAAACGCCTGAACCGGTGACTTTGCGCGTGTTGCCGTTTTTGGCTTTCCGCAACGTTCACATGCTCACGCATGAAAACCACGATGCCAGCCGCAAGGTTGAACTGGTGAAAAACGGAGCTTCGTGGCTTTTGTATAAGGATTATTCCAGATTGTTTGTACAATTCTCAAAATCAGTTGAATATACGCATATTCCGCATTGGTATTACAATGTGTTCTATATCCGCGAACAGGAACGTGGCTATGAGGCGCAGGAAGACCAATTTGTGCCGGGTTTCTTTGAAATCACGATGAAACAAGGTGATTCCGTGATTCTTACGGCTGGTTTGGAAGAGAAAAATCCGGC
>CALGBV010000129.1 GCA_937884015.1 uncultured Bacteroidales bacterium | reverse complement strand
AAATCAAGGGAAATCTTGGCACGGGAAATCGTCACGATCCTGTCTTCCATTGGCTGCCTCATGACCTCCAAGACTTGTCTTTTGAATTCAGGGAGCTCATCGAGAAAAAGAACACCATTATGAGCCAAGGAAATCTCTCCAGGCTGTGGATACGTCCCGCCGCCCACCAAGCCGGCATCGCTTATCGTGTGATGAGGACTGCGGAATGGCCGCGTCATTAATAAGGATGTGTTGCTACCCATCAATCCTGCGACGGAATGGATTTTCGTCGTTTCCAAAGCCTCGGCCATGGTCAAAGGCGGCAGGATGCTCGGCATCCGCTTGGCCAACATGGTCTTGCCGCTTCCGGGAGGGCCTATCAGGATGACATTATGGCCTCCAGCAGCCGCAATCTCCAAAGCCCGCTTGATGTTCTCCTGACCTTTCACATCACAGAAATCAAATTCATAAAACTCCTGCTTTTCAACATCTTCTGGAGAGATTTTTACAGGCTGGATATTGTTGTTTCCGTTCAGGAAATCGACCACTTCGGTAAGGTTTTCCACGCCAATCACATCAATATCGTTGACGACTGCGGCCTCTTTAGCGTTCTCTTTCGGAATGATGACGCCTTTGAAACCTTCCTGCTGTGCCTTGATGGCAATGGGCAAAGCCCCTTTTATCGGGTTCAAGGTTCCGTCGAGCGACAATTCGCCCATAATGATGTATTGTTCAAGGTGTTCTGTTTCCACCTGCCCCGATGCCGCCAAGATGCCGATGGCAATCGGCAAGTCGTATGCCGAGCCTTCCTTGCGGATATCGGCAGGTGCCATATTAATCGTGATTTTCTTTCGCGGATAGCTGAATCCGAGGTTCGTTAACGCCGCTTCAATACGTTGATGGCTCTCTTTCACCGCGCTATCGGGCAGTCCGACAAGGAAAAACTGTATTCCTTTGTCAATGTTCACTTCTATTGTGACTGAAATCGCATCAATGCCAAACAAGGCACATCCAATGGTTTTTACTAACATGATATTGTGGGATTTAAGGATTTATTTATTTCAAATGACTCATAATTATTTCTTCAGGAACGCTCATTTTGCTGAATGCAAACAATTTCATTCCAAGGTCTTTCAGCGAAGCACCAAGATGATAGACTTGCCCATCAATGATAAGGAAACGGTCGTGAACCTTGGTTCTTGAAACGTGCAATTCTACCGTTCTGCCGTATTGGGAAAACGCCAAATTTTGCAAATCGGTCAAAACGCGGCTGATTTTCTCCACATAAATGCTTGCCATAACGCCTTGATTTCTTGTTTCAAGAATGTCAAATGTCTTTGTATCAATGTAATTGTCTATCAAAACGATCTCTTTTTGTGCCGTTTTTATTAGGTTTTCAGCAAACAATCTCGCGTCAAGCACCTGACCTTCAAACAGAACTCCTTCAACAGGCGGTTGATTCGTGCGAATGAAAAAATCAATCTTTTCCTGATGCGAACTCACCCTCTCTTCCAGCAGAAACATCCGTTTGCTTTGCTCGTCAAACCGTGTATCAATCTCCATTTGAACGGCTTGCAATTGCTGGCGGAATGCATATCCTCGCAGCATATAATCTTTCAAAACGGAAGTAGCCCATCGGCGGAATGCTGTAGCATACACACTGTTTACACGATAACCTACTGATAAAATGGCATCCAAATTGTAAAATTTCGTTTTATAAATCTTTCCATCATTTGCAGTATATTCCAAAATGGAATAAACTGAAAGCTCATCCAATTCTCCGCTTTCAAATATATTCTTGAAATGTTTTGATATGGCGGGTTGTTTCACGCCAAAAAGCAGGGCTATCTGTTGCTGGGTCAGCCAAACCGTATCTTCCTGTATTTTCACTTCCAACCGAACCGTTTCATTAGGCTGATAAAGTATTATTTCGTCAAGAGCATCCATGTTTATTGAATTATAATAAGTTATGATTATATGAGCATACCGTTACTTTTCCCCCGAACTTGTAAGAAATCCTTACAAGTTGAAAATTGCTGTAACTCGCATTCTTTATAGATGTTCCGAATGTGCAACGTGATGTTTTGCGTCGTAGTTCCAAACAATACAGCCATTTGGGCTTGAGTTAGCCAAACCGATTCTTCATAAACTCTCACTTCCAACCGAATCGTTTCATTCGGTTGATAAAGCACTATTTCGTTCTCCTTTTTCGCTTCCATTCCATATTTGATTTTAAAAAATTTCAAAACAAGTCCTTGTTTTAATAAAAAATACTATTTTTGCACCCAGTAATACGAAAGTCCACACTGCGGATAAGGTTAAGCATTGCTCCTTTCAGGTGTGGGCTTTTTGTTTACCTCAATATTATTTGATGGGCTTACAGTTTGCCTATATTTTCTTGACCTTTTCATCATTTATTGCCTTTTGATATTTTCCGCTGCAAAAGTGCAACATCTGTCAAGAAAAAAGCCGACGACAAACGTTTGTAGTCGACTGTAAACGTTTGTTGTCGCTTGCTGTCGTTTTTATTGTTGATTTACAACAAAATAAAAAATCACCTCCGACATAGTTGTCAAAGGTGATTTTTTTCGCAAACCAAGAAAAATCAGTTTTTTCTCGGCTTATAGTTGGAGCTTTGGAATATGCCTTGGAGGTCGTTGTTCTTCATCAGTTGCTGCAGAGTGACTTCGTTGTTCGCCATGTAGGAACGCACGATGTGCAGACCAAAAAACTCACCCAGTCTTGCCGGAGCTTCGTTGCTGTATTCCTGCGTGAAGGGTCCGTCGGCTAGGAAAGTCATGTGCATGTCCAAGCCCGTCGAGAAAAGGCGTTGGTTGCCCACGATGTCAGCCCACACTCCGCCCTCATTCTCATCAATCCATTTCATTTGTTCCTCGGAATAGCCAAGTAAAATGTGGTCGGGCAATTCGGGCGCCATTGCTTCGATGAAATACTTGATTTTTCCGGCATTCACCATTTCGTCGGAAAGGTTGGTCTGCTTGCGCCACTCGTAAATATAGGCCATATAAAGTTCCATTGCAACATCCTTTGCCAACGTTTCCTTCACTGTGCGTTCCGACATATAGCGCGGCATTCCAATCTGGTCATAAACCTCGTCACGATTGAGGTACCAGTCCAATGAAACAATCAGACCATCATCGGATACCATTACGGCTGTGGTCTCTGCATTAACACCAGTTACACAAGTATACACCTTCTTTGGCAACTGAATTTCAGGATAATAATAATTAAAATGCGCATAAACGTCTTCCATGGTTTTCTCGACATAATCCAGATTTGGGAAAGTGGTCTTTACCTTTTGGTAAAGGATATTCATGTATTCGTCCGTGGCAAAATCCTTCAAGTATTGTACCGCATTCGGGTTAGTCAAATCACCTCCAAGGAAAGGAAGATAATCGTTCTGAATACGCATCAGTTCAGCCTGAAAATCAGCCGTATCCAGATTGAACAGCACGTCTTCATAACGGCTAAATGCCAAGTCGGTAACTGGTGCAGTCTTTACATCCAGTTTTTTCTTGTAATCGGGTTTGCTGTCTTTACAACTGACGGTGCAAATCGTAATGCAAACCGTTATCAATAAACTGTTTATATGTCTCATAGAATCCTAATGATATTGTTCGAAAAGTAATGGTTTTCAGTTCTCGGTTCTCAGTCTTCAGTCGATAAATAGTTCAAAATTGTTCAAAAAGCCCAAAGTCCAAAAGTCTAAATGTCAAATTGTCCAAAGGTCTAAAAGTCCAAAATCCCCTTAACTCCTAACTAACTCATTTCTTAACATTTCGTAAGCCATAACGGTTGCACGTTCAATCACGTTCTCACGCGAGTTGCCGAAATTGAAGCGTTTGGAAATCACGCCATCGGGTGTTGCCACACCCAACCAAACCGTTCCGACGGGGTTTTCTTCTGTGCCACCGCCAGGTCCTGCCACACCCGTCGAAGCCAAGCCATAATCGGCGCCATAAACTCTCCTGACGCCTTCGGCCATTGCCTCGACAACCTGCTGGCTAACCACGCCAAACTCATCAATCACTTGTTTCGGCACTCCTATCACGTTGGTTTTCGATTCGGTAGCGTAGGTCACTGCCGTGCCTTTGAAAACGTCCGAGCTGCCAGGAATCATCGTGATGCGATGCGCCATGTTGCCTCCCGTACAACTCTCAGCCGTGGCAAAAGTCGCACCTTTATTAATTAAGAGGTGAAAAACGACATTTTCAATCGGCATGTCATCCATGGCAAAGACATTTTCATGAATCAGTGCGGAGAGCTTTTCAGTTTCCCTATCCAAAGTCTCGTGCAGAAAATCAGCATTTTCATGTCTTCCACTCAGGCGCAAGCGAACCAAACCATATTGCGGCAGATAGGCAAGCGAAAGAAAATCAGGCAAATTCTCTTCCCAATCCTTGATTTTGTCAGCCAAAAACGACTCACCGATGCCAGTCGTCATAATCACCCGCTTTTCGTAAGGTATTGACTTGAAACGTTGCTTGAATCGCGGCAGCAGTTCATCGTTGAAGATACCTTTCATCTCAAACGGAACGCCTGGCATAAAGACAAACACAACGCCATTCTTCTCTAACCACATGCATGGAGCCGTGCCGTAACTATTTTGAATATAGGTGCATGATTTTGGCAAAAGCGCCTGTCCGCGGTTGCGCTCCGACATGGTGAATCCACGGCGGTTGAAAATGGAAACCAAATTGTCGTATGCCTCCTGACAGAAAACGAGCTCCGTCCCGAAAAACTTGCACACGGTTGGCTTGGTAATGTCGTCAGCAGTTGGCCCCAAACCGCCCGTAACCAGCACCAGATCAGCATCCATGCAGTTCTCAAACGCATCCAGGATGGCTTTTTCGGAATCTCCTATTGTGAGGACGGATTTAAGATTGTAACCTGCCTCGGAAAGATGCTCTCCAAGCCAAGCTGCATTCGTATTAATCACCTGACCAATCAGCAGTTCGTCGCCAATCGAGATATTTTTTACAATCACTTCTTTCATTTTGAACAATTTTGGCAAAAGTACGCTATTTATCTCATTGGAGACAGAAATATCCATTCATTTTGAAAAAAACACTACTTTTGCAAAGGCAAACACCTTAATTAATATGTATCAACCAATTCCTGCATCACAGCTTATTCTAAACGAAGAAGGAGCGATATATCACCTGAATTTGCATCCCGACCAGATTGCCGACGATATCATTTTGGTTGGCGATCCGGCCCGTGCTGATATGGTGGCTGAGTTTTTCGACAAAATCGAAGTGAAACGTCAAAACCGCGAACTTTTTACTCGTACGGGCTATTTCAATGGAAAGAGAATCACCGTTTTGTCGACGGGCATGGGCACAGATAATCTTGATATCGTAATCAATGAACTGGACGCTTTGGCCAACATCGACCTGAAAACGAGGATGCCTAAAGAAAAACACCGTTCATTAAACTTAATCAGATTGGGAACATCAGGAGCCTTGCAAGCCGACATTCCTGTTGAAAACAGTTTTGTGGCTACAAGATATGCTCTCGGATTTGATGGCCTGATATATTTCTACGAGAAAAACCATGAAATAAACGAGATTGCCATAAGAGATGAGTTTATTAAGCAAACCGACTATCCAACTGATTTGCCTAAACCATATGTTGTTGAAGGTTCAAAAGAACTACTTGAACGTTTGGGCGAAGGCTATTTCAAAGGCATTACCGCAACGGCACCGGGGTTTTATGGTCCGCAAGGGCGTACCTTGCGCATGCAGTTGGCTTATCCTGAAAACAACCGGAAAATCGAAAACTTCAGGTATGAAAATTGGCGCATCTGCAATTTCGAGATGGAATCATCGGCATTGTATGGCTTAGGCAAAATGTTAGGGCATAACTGCCTGACAATTTGCGCCGTAATCGCCAATAGGGTGACGGAAAAGTTTGCAGCAGATTATCATCCAAGTGTCAAAAATCTTATCACTAACACGTTGGAAAGACTTGCAAACCACTAATTTTTAAAGTTTTTTTGAAAAAAAAGATTTCGGTAAAGAAAAAAGTCTTACTTTTGCACCTCAAATATTTAGTGAATTATTAATAGAAATCAAAAAATACTAAAGTTCAAATGAAGAAAGCATTTATCACAATGTGTGCAGTCCTAATCGCCTCTGTATCAATGGCAGCAGGCCACGTGGACTCTGTTCGTTACCTGACCACAAAGGCTGGTCAGAATTGGTTTATCTCTGCTGCAGGAACGATGGATTGGTGGCAAGGCACTGATAGAAACCCTGGTGGAGATTTTACAAAAGTGCAATGGGGCAATATGTCATTCGGTGGCAGTTTTACCGTTGGCAAATGGATTACTCATAAAGTAGGTGTCAGATTGGCATATGATGTTAATGGTTTCAATAGCTACATTGACGGAAGACACATCGGATTGTCAGGAATTCAATTCCTTTACAATGGTGAAAATCCAGAACCTGTTTCTGTTTTTGACCATAATGGTCAGCATTATGAATACTATGCCACTCATGGTATGTATCATAATCTTCACGCAGACTTCTTGTTCAGCCCAATTGATTTCTTCCAAGGCTATTATAACCCGAATAGAGTTTGGACTCCTGTCCTTCACTTTGGTATGGGTGCAGCTTGCATTTCGGAACATTTCTTCGTTCTCCAAAGCATTGTGAATAAGGAATCTCACAACTACGAGCTGTCATGGCAGGCTGGTTTGGATAACAATTTCCGTCTGAATGATTATTTGGATTTGAATTTAAACTTCAACTGGTCAGGACAAGAATGGCACATCGACACATGGTACAATGAATTTGGCGGTGCTCAGAATGGTGGAGAAGGTCCTAGACCAAAGAGAGCCGACTACAACTATTCAGTTGGTCTCGGCCTTACATGGTACATCGGTGGCAGAATCTATGAACTTCCTGTCAACTACGAAAAAGAAATGAAGGAAATGAACGAAAGAATCAAGAATCTGGAAGACGAACTGGCTGCAGTTCCTGTTCCTGTCGCTGTTGAACAAACTCCTTGTGACACAGTTGTTATTTATCAAGATAACATTGAAGCCATCAGCTATCCTTTCTCAATCTTCTTCAACCTCGACTCCTATCAGTTGATGTCAAAGAGAGACCTCGTCAACTTGAGAGAAATTGCTAATGTGGCTAAGGCAAACAACTACAAACTCCGCCTGAGAGGTTCTTGCGATAGCGCTACAGCAACTCCAGAATACAACCAGAAGCTTTCTGAAAACCGTTGCAGAAAGATCATGATGGAACTCTTAGACATGGGCTTCCCAGAGGAAAATATCATCCTCGAACCTGTCGGTGGTGTTAAGGAACTCGATCCAACCGAATTCGACCGCCGCGTGCTCATCGACCTTATCAAGTATCACGAATAAGAAACGATGCTCAATATGAAAACAAAAAGGTTGGCAATTGCCAACCTTTTTTTTATTTTTGCCAAACAAATCCACTGTCATGCGAAGTTCGCTCAATTACATACTTCATAGCGGAAAGAACTCAAAGTTTCTCTATTATCTGAAAGCTTACGCCAAAGAATCCATTCCTGACTTTCTGCTTCGCAAGCAGCTTCAGCAGGAACTTGATGAATGCGCAAAACTTTATGATGCCAAATACATAAACGACCGGGTAAACTATTACTGCCACGCTACTGAAAGCATCGCTTCAGATGCAACCGCAATAAGCGATTTCCACAAAAAAGGCCACAGCAGCGTTTATTATCTGGACAGCCACGAAATCGTCCGTTGGTTCAATCCCGATTTCCGTTGGAAATATCTTTTCGGCGACATACGTGACATTCCTGATTCGCCAACCATAGTCAAAAGCCGCAACCTTTGCGATGATAACGGCAATGCCGTCTTGCTCAATCTCGACAAATGCCGCCATTTCGTTTTCCTGAACGACAAAAAGGATTTCCACAACAAAAAAGACATCGCCATTTTCAGGGGACAAGTCGGCACACGCGAAAACCGCATCCGATTCATGGAAATGTTTGGCAATCACCCAAGGATTGATGCTGCAAACACAATAGCAAAAGGAGGCCTGTTTTCAGGCAATCCCGACGGAAAAGCCACCGCTCCCCGCCTATCGCTCTACGAACATCTCGACTATAAATACATCATGGCATTGGAAGGCAACGACGTGGCCAGCAACCTGAAATGGGTGATGAGCAGCAATTCGTTGGCCGTCATGCCGCGCCCAACCTGCGAAACATGGTTCATGGAAGGCCGTTTGCAACCCAATGTACATTACATTGAAATCAGAAACGACTATGCCGACCTCATCGAAAAAATGGACTACTACACCGCCCATCCCGAAGAAGCCAAGGCCATCTCCCGCAATGCCAACCAATACGTCGACCAATTCCGTAACAAGCGTCGAGAACGATACATTGCCCTTTTGGTAATGCAACGGTATTTCTGCCTATAAAACAAGAAAAAGTCCTCACAAAATCTTTTTGCGAGGACTTTTCCCTTTGAAAAACGAGTCGCCGATTAAATCTTTTTCCCTCTTTTTACGTCTTTAAATCGGATGCATCCTAAAGTCAAACAAATAACAAGACAATGCAACAAGATTTCAAACTAACAAGGCTGAAAGAACTCGAGAAAATCATCGAGAACGAGCAAGACAAATTGTTTCGGTTTGCCTATATGCGTATCGGGAGCCGCGAAGATGCTGAAGATATAGTCCAGGATGCTTTCCTAAAACTATTCGCTTCGGGAGAAAACCTCCGACATGTCCGCAACCTCAAGCACTATTTGATTCGCTCCATCAGCAACAGCTGTCAGGATTATCATCGAAGGAAAAAATTTGAAATGGTTTCCATTGATGATGCCTGTCAGCTTGCCGAAGAAAACGAAGATCTGCAAATTCACGAAGAATATTTGAGGATCAACAGACTCCTCACAACGCTTTCGGATGAACAAGCCGAAATCGTTCGCCTCAAATGTTACGACGGACTCAAATTCCGCGAGATTGCAAAAATCCTCGAAATTCCAGAAGCCACGGCAAAATCGCGCTACCGTTACGCTATCGCCCACCTTCAAAAAGACATCAACAATTAACGACAACCATTAAACTTTCAAAACAATGAAAAAGAATAGCAAATCAGAAATTGAAAAAACTCTCACGCCAGACTGCGAGTTTCATGCCACAAAATCATTAAAAGAAAAAGTCATGCAAACGGCAGGACAAGAAAACGTGAGCGAAAAGACAGTAAAACTTTCATCATGGAAAACACTCTTGACAACTTGCGCCGCAACAGCAGCTATCATTGCCATAGTATTGCTCATAAAGCCTGGAATAACACCACTTTATGCCGAAGAAGGCATCTTTGCCCGCGCCGCAAGGTTTTTCAACAAGGCCAGCGGCTACACCATTACCTTCGATGCAAGGACATTGCCCAACGACAATTTCAGCTATATCGACGCATCAAAA
>CALGBV010000128.1 GCA_937884015.1 uncultured Bacteroidales bacterium | reverse complement strand
GATTTTCAAGCTATCGGACATAGTTTGATCTGCATGAAACTCGATTTTCAAGCTATCGGACATAGTTTGATCTGCATGAAACTCGATTTTCAAGCTATCGGACATAGTTTGATCTGCATGAAACTCGATTTTCAAGCTACATAAAGTAGCAGTTTTTTCGAGATTCAATAAAAACCGCTTGTTTAGTACATTTTATTTTGGAAGCAGGTTGTTTTTTCCAAAGGCTGTAGTATAACGGATGACTGATTTCTGTAGCGAATAGAATTTATATAGATTCCCGCCTGGCGGCGGGAATGGACCGCATAGGGGATAGTAGAATAGTGGCGGCGACCAGTTTTCAACAAAACGCGAACATCAACCGCCGCCGTTTGTCTATATAGTTAAGTCATCCATTCCCACGAAGCGGGAATCTATAATTGTAGTTAGTTATGCGCATGCCCCACACTGCGTATGGGGGGACAGAAATCGCATCTCTCCGAGATGCTGCCCGACAATGGACAGTCAAAAAGCATATAGTTTCCAAAGTTTTATATGTTTTGAATGTCTTGGTTATAAAAAGGTCAAATTGCATATTGTTGCCTAAAATACGTACAATTACTTAAATTACGCTTCTGTTATTGCCCTATTTTTGCCCCAAATAATTTATTATGGGTAAAAGCATCGACATTATGCTCACCGCCGAACTGATACACTATGCCTACCAACATGGGCTGGTGAAGATGTAATGAGGTGTTTTTTTTATTAAATGAGTAACAAATAAATACAAGTAATATGAGAAAGAGAATTTTACTATTATTAATCACCGTGTTTGCATTGCTCGGGTCGCGGGCTTATGCAACGAACAACGACTTGTGGGTCGCAGGGCAGAAAATGACTGCCACTAGTGGCACGTTCACTTTCACAGGGACAATGCTTACTGATATTTCCGGCAGTGTGGTCTATGACTTTGGTACGAATACTTTGACCTTGACCAATGCCACTATCCCTACGGGCAATTATGTAGGAATAGGTTATGCTTATGGTATTCGTAGTGCCATTCCTGGACTGAAGGTGGTGCTGGTTGGAAGCAACAAAATAGAGGGAGATTGTGACGGGATCTGGGCCGAGACCAACATGACGATTCAAGGCGGCGGCAAATTGAGCATCTATGCATCAAGTCAATATGGCATTAAGGCCGATGGGGATTTTACCGTGCAATATGGCACCACCGTGACGGTGAATGCAGGCAAAGGCGTGCAAGGAACCAACGGCAAAACCCTGACGGTGAGAAGCAGTACCTTGAATGTCGAGGGCGCCAGTTATAGTTACGGTGCCATTCATGGTTTCTCGTACTTTACGAGACATGATGGGTCTGCCATTACCTATCCAATCCGCGGAAGTTATGATACGGTGGATCGCCGTCTGGAAAACGAGAATGGAAGCATAGCGGTTGAAGCTTGCATCGAAACCGTCAACCATAGCCTGTGGGTGGGCGGCCAGAAACTGAGCGGTAACAGTGGTACCTTCGCTTTTAGTGGTACAACAATCTTTACCCCCATTACTGGCGATGCCGTTTACAATTTCAGCACCAATACGCTGACATTGACTAATGCCACTATCCCAACAGGCAACTATCTCGGAAACATATATGGCATACGTAGCGGCATACCGGGCCTGAAAGTGGTGCTGGTTGGGAGCAACAAAATAGAGGGTTCGTGTACTGGAATCTGGGCGCAATCGAGTATGACCATTCAGGGCAGTGGCAGCTTGATTATTAATGCCTCGTCCTCTTATGGCATCGATGCCAATGAGAATTTTACCGTGCAAGGTGGCGCCACCGTGACGGTGAATGCAAGCGGAGGCGTGCAAGGAGCCAGTGGCAAAACACTGACGGTGAGCGGCAGCACCTTGAATGTCAAGGATGCAGATTATAATTACGGTACCATTCATGGTTTCTCAAACCTTATGACAGAGGATGGGTCTGCTATTACTTATCCGGCTCATGGAAGATATGATACGACAGACCACCGTTTGGAAGACCTAAACGGAAATACGGTCAGGGAATCCTACATCGAAACCGTCAACCGCAGCCTTTGGGTGGCGGGCGACAAACTGTCGGGCAACGGAACCTATACCTTCCATTCCTACAATTTCTTGGGTGGCGGCATCGAAGGCAGCGTAACCTATAATTTCAGCACAAATACCTTAACCCTCGATAATGCTACCATCACTACGTACAGCACCATTCTCGGCGTTATCCCTGGCATCCAGAATTATATCCCGAACTTGAAGATTGAACTGATTGGCAATAATTCCATAACAGGGCCGTTGTGCGCCATCAGTTCTGCTACCGATTTATACATCATCGGAACGGGAACCCTCGACATCAATGTCACCAGCTCGGAAGGCATCAATGTCGATGGCAATTTGTCCATCAGTCAAAGCCAGGTCATGGTGGCATCTTCCGGAAACAGCTTCAGAGTAACGGGCAACTTTTCCATGCAAGACAGGTGTTCCGTAATGGTGAATGACTACAATGGAATATATGGCAGCTCAGGAAAAACCATAACCGTGAATAACAGTCAGCTGGATGCTTTGAATAATGGTAA
The DNA here is from genome assembly GCA_937884015.1 of uncultured Bacteroidales bacterium. GTDB lineage: Bacteria > Bacteroidota > Bacteroidia > Bacteroidales > F082 > Limimorpha. Next base: position 6,851 of record CALGBV010000128.1, on the reverse strand, counting down.
TTCCAGTTGCAGTGCCGTTCAAGGCTTCTCGTATCTCACATTGGTAGATGTGGAAATCAACTTCCCTGTCGGTGCCCGATATGATACCGCAATTCGCCACCTGGTGAATAGCAACGGAAACATCGCCCACCAAGTCAAAATTGGCGAAGTCTCCTATGACTTGTGGGTGAATGGCATTCAAGTCAAAGGTACCAACAAAAACGATGTGTGTGGCGATGGGAAAACCAGTTACGACGAATCAACCAATACGCTTACGCTCAACAATGTGACACTTAGAACAACGAACATTCCGGCTGTTCGTAATGCCATCAGTGGGCTGAAAATCAACTTGATAGGAGAGAATACCCTCACTTCGCAGTTGAAAGAAGGCATTCTCGCCGAAGCCGCCACCATTTTTACGGGAACTGGACAACTGTCAGTAACAGGTACTAACGGCATCGTAGCCTACGACAACATCACTTTGCAAGGTGGCTGTGAAGTGGTGGCTATAGGAACGGGCTCGGCTAACCATGCCGCCATCTATTGCTCCGACAGCGGCAGCCACACGCTCACGGTCAATCAAAGCACACTGCATGCTTTTTGCAAATATACCAACGTAGGTACGCTTTATGGCTTCACCAGTTTGAGCACTGCGAATGGCACAAGTGTCTTGAAACCTTATCATGCCACATGGAGCTCAACTGACCGTTGCCTTATTTATCAAGGACAAAAGGTCTTCACTGAAGTGCTTATCGACCACAAGGAATACAATCTCTATGTGCAAGGAACGCGGGTCAATTCGGGCAATGCCTCCGACATCCTCGGTGATGGCAAAGTGAGTTACGACGAAGCCGCCAATGTCTTGACGCTGAACAATGCCAGCATTACCAACACAGGCAGTGGAAACGATGGCATACAGACTTCCATCAACAACCTCACCATCAATTTGGTTGGCAACAACACAATTACCTCTGGCGACGACGGCATACAGATTACCTCGGCCAACACCACCTTCACCGGCTTCGGCACATTGACCGTCGATGGCTGCGGATGGGGAATCTATGTTTATGACCCTACAGGGAAAACCATCTCCTTCACCAACGGCTGCACCGTTAAACTGACTGGAAGTAGCTATGGCATTGATTTAGAAGTCGCCACACTTAATATAGAAAACGCCACCCTTTGGGCAAAAGGAAGCACTAAATCCGTATCATGCGGCAGCCTGAGCATGGAAGGCGTCGAAATCAGCGCACCGGCTGGAGCCTCATTCGACAACGGCAACATTGTTTATGCTGGCACGACTAATCCCGTGAAGAACGAGTATGTCAAGATTACTCCTTTGCCTTACAACCTTTATGTTAGAGGCACGCAGATTACTGCAGCCAATGCCGATGACGTGCTCGGTGATGGCAAGGTGCGCTACGATGCCAACGAAAACGTGCTGACACTCAACAATGCAGTCATTAATGGAAACACGAATGGAATTCAGAATTACATTGCTGGCTTGACTATCCGTCTTGTTGGCACCAATAGCATCACCTCCAGCAGCGCCGGCATCTATTCTTCACAGAATTTGATCATTGAGGGAATGGGAACACTGAATGTCAGCGGTACCCATGGCATTTATGTTAATGGTTGCAATCTGACTGTCCAGAACGGTTGTACCCTCAACGCAACGGGAACAGGCTCAGGAGGTTACTCGGGAATCTATGGCACATCAGGTAGGTCGCTGACCATTTCCAATTGTAAGGTGACAGCCGTCAATGGCAATAGCACTGCCGGTTCGGTTTATGGCTTCAGCAATTTGTATATGAACGATGTAAGCATTACCTCGCCAACAGGTGCGGTATGGAGTGGAAATGCCGTCAAACTCAATGGCACCGCTGTCACTTCACAAGTCGTGTTCTCGCCAACGCCATACAACCTTTGGGTGAAAGGCATTCAGGTTACTTCTGCCAATGCACCTGACATTCTTGGCGATGGCAAGGTGAGTTATGATGCTGAAGAAAACGAGCTGACGCTTGAGGGTGCAAGCATCTCGGGATTTTCTGGAATTTTTGGAGTGTACTATATCGGCATTGAGAATAAAATCCCCGGGCTGACGATACGGGTCAACAACGATTGCAGCATAACCACTTCTGGAAAGGATGGCATCAAGTCTTCGGTAGCCCTTACCATTGAAGGCACAGGAACGCTTCATGTGGAAGGCGACAATGGCATCCACGTCACATCTGGCAACCTGACTATCAAAGGCGGCTGCATGGTTGAAGCCATTGGAAAGAAAAGCGACGCTTATTCCGGCATTTGTGGCAGTGCAAGTTACATTTTGACCATCGACCGTAGCCGTGTGGAGGCAACTGCCAACACAAGCAGCACAACGGGTGCCATTTATGGCTTCAGGAATCTTAGCCTCGACCATGTGGAAATCCTGGAACCTACAGGTGCTTCCTATAACGGGACAAGCCGCAAAATGTTCTATGCCGACGGCACTACCCTTGTAAAGGAAGCCGTCATTGACGGCACGCCTTACGACTTATATATAATAGGTGAACAAGTCACATCGGCCAACTGCGAGCACTTCACCCACCGCCGCATCGAAGGCAATGTGTCATACGACCCGGTTGAAAACGTCCTCACCCTCGACAATGCTTTCTTAGGCTTTAACTATATGGGCGATCCTGTCATCGAAAACTATATTCCGGACCTCACCATCAAGCTGATAGGCGAAAACCACATCGAAGGCAACGACAGCGACGGATGCCCAGCCCTTAAGAGTGAAGTCAATAGGGACAGTTATTTCTACATCGAAGGCCCTGGAGAACTTTACACCGATGGATCCTTTGATTTTTACAATCATAATAACTGTACCGTTTTTGTCACGGATGGCGCTTATGTCGAACTTTACGACAATGGTGGCAACAGTGGCAATTTCTATGGCGACAATTGGCTGGAACTCTGGGTAAACAACGCTGTGCTGAAGGCGCATACAGTCACGGGCTTATATGATGGCCGTTCGTTTGGTTCGCCTATCGTGGCTCCTACTGGTGCCTGTGTCGTTTGGAATGCCGATACCGATACCTATTATGTTGGTTTTGAAAACGATGGCCCTGAAGCCGAAGATGTGGTCGTCGAAAGCAGCTATAATATTGAGGTGGCTGGTGTACATGTCACTGCTTCCAATGCTCATAACATCACTGGCGATGGCATTTCGGGTTTCGTGAGCTACGATGCTGATACCCATACCCTGACGCTCGACAATGCCACTATACAAGCCGATGAAGAGGGTATTTCTTCTTATCTCGATGATTCAAACCTGACCATCTCACTGATTGGGGAAAACAACATCACTGCAGTCGGAGCGGGCATCTATGCATTGAATAGCGTGACTCTTGATGCAGGTGGCGAAACTGATGTCCATTCGCTGTCCGTCCGCGGCTCTGACGGCATCTATATGGAAGATGGAGATTTGACCATTCAAGGCGGCTGCCATCTTGAGACTACGGGCCAAAGAAATGGTTCGTATGCCGGCATCTATGGCGAAGGACAAACCTTAACCATCAGTAATAGCTGGGTCAGGGCACGGAACAATGCGTCGAACACTTGCAGCGCTGTTACCAATTTCGGTGAGATTGTCCTCAATGACATCGGCATCGCGCAGCCTATGGATGCTGTTTGGGATGACGAAAACGATAATTATACCCATTCCGCTGATGGCACTGCAGTCCATTTCCTGGAGTATGATAAGGTAGAATATGACTTGACGATTGCTAATATTCCTGTGACGAATGTCAATGCTAACAACATCACAGGACCTGGCATCAGCGGCAATGTGTGGTACGATGCCTCGAGCAACACCCTGAACCTCGAAAATGCCTCCATCGTTTGCCTCAATGAGGATGATGAAAACGGCATTTACAATTCCATCGATGGCTTGACCATTAACTTGGTTGGAAACAATTACATTGCAACCGATGAAGACGGTATCAGCCTTCATGCTTCTACCGCAATCACGGGAACCGGTAAGCTGCTCATTGAGTCGGAATACGGCATTTACGATTATAGTGCCCAGCATACGCTGACCATTGCCGACGGATGCGAAGTAGAGGTCGATGCTTCTCAATGTGGCGTTCACATGAGAGATGAAAGCACGCTCCTCATCGACAGGGCTACCTTGAAATCAACGGGAGGCTACGGGAGTTCCGTCCGAACCATGGATTTGCAGCTCCGTGGCGTAAAGATACTTTCGCCTGCAGGTGCATATTGGGACGGCGAGGATATCAGCGATGCTGAAGACAATACGCTATCCAGTCAGGTGGAGATTGGCATCGAGGAATACGACCTGGAGGTCGCCTCCATCCCTGTGAATTCTTCCAATGCCGACCATATCACTGGCCCTGGCATCGAGGGCAATGTCTGGTTCAATGCCATGAGCAACACTTTGACCCTCGACAACGTCACCATCACTTGCCTTAATGGAGCCAATGAAAGTGGCATTAACACTTATCTCGACGATTTGACCATAGTCCTTGTCGGCACAAATACTATCCGCACCGATGAGGACGGCGTTAGCCTCAGAGGCACCAGCACGACAATCACGGGCGATGGCACGCTGAACATCGAAGCGGAATACGGCATTTATGATTACAATTCTTCAACATTGAACATCATCGAAGGCTGCACGGTGAATGTGACGGCAGCTATTCAAGGCGTTAATGTTGGGGATGGAACTTTACGCATTGACAATGCCACTTTAAGGAGCATTGGCGAAAATAATTTTTCTTTGGCTGCTGGTAATCTGATTCTTAACGATGTGGAGATTTCCTCTCCTGATGGCGCTTACTGGAACGAAGAAAATGGCTTTGTGTACGATAATCTTGGCAACAGAATCACCAGTGAGGTTGTAATTGAAAACAAGAAATATGATCTTTGGATTGCTCAAAATCAGGTCACCACTTCCAATGCTGGCAACATCTTTGGCGACGGCATCGAAGGCAGTGTGGCCTATAATGCCGAAGACAACATCCTGACTCTTGAAAATGCCACGGTCACCAGCCTCAATGATAACGGCATCGTGTCGAAGATTGACGGCTTGACCATCGACCTCATCGGCGAAAGCAAAGTCATTGCCGGTGAAGAGGGCCTCAGTCTCTATGGCGCCACCACCCTTAGTGGCAGCGGCATGCTGAATGTCGAATCTAATTTTGGCCTCTATAGCTATGACAATGATGTGACTATTGAAGGAGGCTGCCAGATTGATATTACTGGATCATATACTGGCGTAAGCTTCCAAAATACAGGCACGCTGACTATCGACGGCGCTATCCTGAGAGTATCGGGTGAATCCTTCTCGCTGCATGCTCCTGACCTGCAACTCGTCAATGTCGAAATTGCTTCGCCGGAAGGCGCCTATTGGAATGGTGAAACTGTTGTTGATGCGCAAGACAACTATGTCACTGATCAAGTCGTCATCGCACCGTACAACATCTTCCATGGCATGGTCAGCACCGACTGGAGCGAGCCTGACAACTGGACGAACCGCATTGTCCCTAACGCCAACAGCAGCATCACCATCGACGCGGTTTGCACCGTCAACGATGATGTGAGGGCCAAATCCGTACAGATTGCCGACGACGCGACGGTCTATGTCCTTTCAGGCCAGACCCTCTCGGCAGAGTCCGTCACCGACACGGATGCATCGCAGCTGGTCGTCAACGAAGGCGCCGAGGTGACCACGACGACACCAGGCACCAAGGCTACCGTCAGAAAGTCGGTCGATGCATGGGGCGAGAACACAGGCTGGAACCTCATCGCAGCACCTATCGCCGATGCCAACCTGAGCACCAACACCACCTTGACCGGCCAAGGCGACTTCGACCTCTATGGCTACGACGAGACGAACCACAACGAGCAGGAATGGGTCAACTACAAGGCCGTTCCATTCGAGAGCCTCGTCCCAGGCCAAGGCTACCTCTTCGCCAACGATATGGACAACTGGCACCAATTCATGGGCGAACTGAATGCCGCTATGGTTTCCATCGGCGTGACCTACACGCCAGAAAGCGGCTATCCGCTGTCAGGCTTCAACCTCATCGGCAACCCGTTTGCGCACAATATCTATAAGGGTAGCGGCTGCGCCATCGACGACAGCAACCTAGAGGAAGGCTACTACACCCTCAGCGACGAAGGCGAATGGCAGGCCCAGGCTGACGGCACGCCTATAGCACCATGCCAGGCCATCCTCGTCAGGACCGATGCCACCACCACGCTGAACATCGCCAACACGACGGCAGCGCCAAGCAACGCCAAGGGCGAAGCCCGCCGCCTGAAGCTCACGGTGGAAGGCAACCGCCTCACCGATCAGGTCTTCATCACGGAAGGCGAGGGCAGGAGCCTGAAGAAAATCGCCCACGTCAATCCAAACGCTCCGACACTCTACGTGAAGGACGGCGAGAAGGACTGCGCCATAGCCTTCACCAACGGCGAAAAGAGTCTCACCCTCTGCTTCAAGGCCAAGACCGTTGGCAGCTACACCCTGCGCTTAGACGAAACCACGATAGGCAAGGGCATCGTCCGCCTGACCGACACTATGACGGGCGAGACCGTCAAGCTCCATGCTGGCGAAACCTACACCTTCAGCGCAGCACCTGGCGACAAGGCCGAGCGCTTCACGGTGATGATGAAATAAACTAATCAGGGCAGAGGCGCCAATCCCGCCTTTGCCCTACCTCAACGAAATACGTGTCAATTTTGTTTGGCCTGCTTCATGTGCTTACCCGGCACAGCGAGGCAGGCTTTTTTTGTGGCACCTATATATTATGGGAACTCTATACTTGATGGCACAAAAAGTTCTTGCCGCTTCCCTCCACTGTTTC
>CALGBV010000127.1 GCA_937884015.1 uncultured Bacteroidales bacterium | reverse complement strand
ATAGGAAGTGTAAGACATCCAACCTTGTGTGAACCACCATTCAATCCAGGACCACCTGTGAAAAGACCATAACCATAGCATACCTGACATACATCTTCATTTGTTCCTTATATCTTGTACCGAGTACGGATATATCGTCGATTTCATCCGTTTTGTAATCAACTATTACGGCATTGCCGTTTTCGGTGAAAACAAGGTCGGTTTTGCGAGAACACAAAGCGAATTGAAGCAGGTGTTTGATAAGTTTTGTTCAAGCATGTTGTCGGGATGGTCGAGGTCGAAATGTATGTCAATTTTGGAGTCAGCCATCCTTGATTCGCTTGAAAAGCTGTTTGGCATTTTTGAGGAAGATGCCTATAGGGTGGTCTGCAGCAAGCAGAACCAGCCGAAGTTTTCCGAACTCATCGGTAAAATCCTGAACTACTACAAGGATGAGATTATGCCGAAAGTGCTGAAGTCGAAGACGGGTTGCGTTGCTTATCAATGGACTGTTCCAGAGGTGAGGGATTACAAGGATATGACATACAATGAATTGCCTGATGTAGCCAATCATGCCATGTTGCCTTATTATGAACTTATTGATGCGTCGAACCCCGAAAAGAACTTCAAAAGGTTTCTTGAAGACAGCACCCAATATATTGATTGGTGGTATAAGAATGGCGATTCAGGTTCCGAACATTTTGCAGTTCCTTATAAGAATAGCTTTGGCAGAATGGCCTTGTTCTATGTCGATTTCATCATTAGAATGAAAAATGGCAAGGTGTTCCTGTTTGATACGAAAACGGAAAATAGCGATTCGGAAGCCCCTAACAAGCACAATGGCTTGATTGACTATCTGAATGAAGATTGGAATGCCGACAAAAACGTGAAAGGCGGCATCATCATCCAAGACGGATTGAACTGGAAATACTGCCCGATGAAAATCGAAAACACAACTGACTTAATGGGTTGGGACTGTTTCTATCCCGGCCAGTATCAATAACAAAATCAAAATATTATGCCAAACAGAGGAATTGACAGGTGTTTCCTGCACTACGGCATCAGGCAGGAAGATATGAACCTTATAGAACAAGAATGTCGGGCCAACGACATTGATGCGGAATGGCTGAAAGAGGAAATTCTGAAACCTTACAACGAGGAACGCAACAAGGAAAACACCATTGAGGACAAAAAACTCAAGGGCATCATCAACAAGGCTTTAAGGCAAATCCAATAGGAGGGTGGCAATATGAAAATAACACACATTTTCGCAGAGAACTACAAGACTTACAGGCATTTGGACCTTAATCTTGATGTTGCAGAGGAAAGGCCGATTATTTTGATTGGCGGTGGCAATGGCTGTGGCAAGACCACTTTGTTTGATGCCATCTATCATGCCTTGTATGGCCTTGAAATCAAGACTAAACGGGAGTTTGAAGAGGTGCTGAATGCAGGCGTAAAACTTGAGCAAGGTCTTGAAAACCAGAATATCGTTTTGGAAATATCGTTTACGGGCGTCGTGTTGGGTCAGATAACCCCTTACCGACTGAAACGCCAGTATTGCCTGCTTGACGACAAGGTGAGGTGGAGTGTCGAACTGAACATGAATGGCAACAAGTTCTCTTACGGCATTGCCACGCCCAATGCGCAGCGTGCGAGTCAGGAGGAGGTGGTGAACAAAATCATCGCTGCCAATTTGCCTTCCGAGTTGAGCAATTATTTCCTCTTCGATGCCATGAAGACAAGCGACTTGGTGAAGGAGGAGCAAATCAACAAGCTCATTATGAAGAACATCAATTCGGTGATGGGATTCAACAAATATACACGCCTGAAAGAAGCCGCTGAGATTTTGCTGGCCGAAAAGAAAGCCGCCAAACTTGAAAACGAAAAGCAACGTGCCGAATATGAAAAGATTGGACAGGAAAAACAGCAGAAGGAATCGGAACTGAGAAACTTGCAGGGTGAATATGGCCTGGCGTTGGAATACGCCAACGATAACAAGGAACGCTACGAACAATTGAAGCAAGGCCGGGCTGCCGATGACATGATGCGCGACAAAATCAAAAAGCAGGAAGATGCCATAAAAACTGTCGTAAAAAAGGCTGCCGAATACCATAAGAACATGGATGCCATAATGAAGGATTTGGAACTGAATGTGTTATATCCGAATTTGGCATTTCAGATCAGGACGGAAGTCGAACTCATTGTCAATGAAAGACAAAAGATAGCTGAGGAAAAAGGTGAGACAGTAAGCGATGAACAACTGCGCTTGCTGACGCACGAAATACTTGAACTGCTTGCTGAAAAGTATGGCTTTTCTGCATCGGTCGATGAAGATGATCTGGTTAGAAGATTTCAGGTCCACAGAGATAAATCCGAGCATGTAAGCGAAAAATATCCTTATCTTTCGGAAACCGATGTCGAGGTGCTGAATAATACGGTGAAAGGCTCTTACCTGAATCCATTTGTCGCCATCGACGATGATAGGGAAGTGCTGAATGCCGAAGTCAAGGAACTGCCGAAAAGACGAAGCCAGTTGGAGGAATACGAAAAGACTTTGAATGGTGCCGATTACAGCATAATCAGTTATTACGAGGAAAACGAAAGGAAAACGGCCGAACTGAAAGGAAAAATCGAGGCTTTGCAGGCCGAAATCAAGAAACTCAGCGAGGAAATCGCACAATACGATTATGACATTCCGCAAGTTCCTGACCCGCAATTTGATATGCTGTGCAAGTTGCCCGATTTCTTCAAGTCGTTGTCAACCAAGCTGCTTGCATCGAAAAGAAGAAGCATCGAACAGATGATGAAAGAGCAGCTTAATCTTAATCTTGTGGTTTATGCCGGTGTCATTGGTCGTGTCGATTTGTCGAGTGGTGGTGATGACGATATAAGTTTCAAGATTTATCATAAAAACGGAAATGAGATTTTCCTCAGCCAGTTGAATGCGGGAGCCAAACAGACCGTGATGCAGGTGTTGCTGAAAGTCTTGTATGAATTGGGCGACTACGACCCGCCGGTCATGATTGATACGGTTATGGGTGTGCTCGATAAGGAAAGCCGCGAGGTGATTTTGGAAAAGTATTTCCCCGATTTGGCCCATCAGACCATTTTATTGAGCACGGATACGGAAATCACGACGGAGCGCGATTTCGAAAAACTGGAAGCATACGTTGCCAAAACCTACACGCTTCACCGTGACAGGGAAGCGCAATGCACGACAATTAGCGAAGACTATTTTGGACTAACCATCAACGACTAAGCACCATGACAGTAGAGAATATTACGATAGACAATTCCATTAGGTCTATTGAGAACCTGAATGATATGATTGCCGATGTGAAAACGGCATTAGAACAAAGAATAAATCTTGACGAGTATCCCGATGACCGCCCCATCACCTTGTCGGCATCAGTAGTCATACGAATGTGCCTTATGGCAGGTTTGGCCGACAATACGCCACGCAGCCAGCAAGAAGTTCAAGGCATACAGTTGGGGCTGTCGAGTACGCCATATCCTACCACGTTTTTCACGAAATCGAAGATTGGCAACCTGATTGAGGCTATGCTGAAATTGCGTTATCATGACATTGATGCCGATTGGAAGTCATCTGCGTTTGTAAGTAAGGTCATAGGCCATGAAATAATGAAAGGGCGGGAACTCTTGCTAAAGGAAGGTGCAATTGATGACTGGCTGCGCTTCAATCCGATGCGTTCGGGAGCTTCGGCTTTCGACATTCCCGAACTTAACCTTTGCATCGGTTCGTATGATTCTGACATGGAAGCCCGTCTCGACATCAACAGCCGGGCTATCGCCAATACCCAGATTTTGATTGCAGGCACGACAGGTTGCGGAAAATCGAACCTGATTTCCGTGCTTCTGCATGAATTGCGGGCAGCGTCATCCGATACGCACTTTCCGGTCAATTTTCTGCTGTTCGATTATAAAGGCGAGTTTTCCGACCCGGCAAATGCTTCATGGCTTTCCCTGTTCGACACCAATTCGGCTGCGTTGCTCAATCCGTTGAAAGCACCGTTGCCATTCACACCGTTCAAGGATTTTACCGGCAGACCGATCAATGAGCTGAATCTGTATTCAACCTCAATGGCAAATGCCTTGTTGTCGATATCGAGTGCAAAAATCGGCGCCAATATGGACAATCGACTCAGCGAAGCTATCATTAATGCTTACAAGGAAAATGATTTACGGCCTATATCATTCCAAAAAATACTGGAACATTATAACAGGCTTTTGCCACAAAAGAAACAAGATGAAATGGACAGCATCAAGTCGGTGTTGAGCCAGTTGGTGCGAAATAACATTTTCTCTGATGAAGACAAGGTGGATTTGCTGAAGACTTGCAACATCATCGATTTGGGAAGATTTGAAAAAGATGGCGTTATTGCCAAGGCCATTGTCTATTTCGTGATTTCAAAGCTGAATAGCATTTATGAGGACTTGCCAAAGCAGGCCGTCAATGATGAAAGGGTGGAAATCAGGCATTTCACAATCATTGATGAGGCTCATTATATGCTTGATTTTGAGAACAGGCCATTACAAAACCTGATAGCCGTAGGTCGCAACAAGGGCATGAGCATCATTCTGGCCACCCAGAACATGGAGGATTTCAAGAGCAAATCATTCGATTTTTATGCCAACGCCCAATATCCGCTCATTATGAAACAGCAGCAGCAGAACGATGCCGTGTTAAAAGATTTGTTTGGCGTTTCGGGGTCTGCATTTCAAGATTTGAAGCAAGCCATTACCAATTTGCAGAAAGGTGAATTGATAACAAAAGATGCTCAGGCAATAGAATTGGGTTTAGGTAAGCATTGGAAAAAGGTAAAGGTGACTAAGTTGATATGAGTGTTCGCTTGCAGCCTCGAAGAGGCATCAACTTTCAGTAGCCCTATACGGAGCCTTGCGTAGTGTATGGCAGCACCCCGGCAGGATGCAAGACGTGTGGCCGTGGGACGACGAAGGACCCTACACTGCGTGCAGGGATACCGAAATCGCCTCTCTTCGAGAGGCAGATGGGTACGATAAAAAATTCAGCCTCGAAGAGGCGTCAACTTTCAGTAGCCCTATACGGAGCCTTGCGTAGTGTAGGGCAGCACCCCGGTAGGATACAAGACGTGTATCGAAGGACGACGTATACCCCTACACTGCGTGCAGGGATACCGAAATCGCCTCTCTTCGAGAGATAGACGTGTATGAAAAAAAATGAAAGCGAAATGACAAACTTGTCATAAAAATGAATATCTTTGTGGAAAATTATGAGCTATACAAAGTTATATTATCACATTGTCTTTCGCACATACAGGAGTGGGCTTACCATCAATATTGAGCATGAAAGGGAACTTTATGCTTATATGATGGACTGTATCAATAATATGGGAGCCAAACTATTTCGTGTCGGAGGAATGCCTGACCATATTCACTTGTTCGTGTCTTTGCCAGCGACACTGACGGTTGCAGAGTTCGTTCAAAAGCTCAAAGCGTCGTCGAGCAAATGGCTGAAGGCTAATTCCAACTTTCCCATGTTTGACGGTTGGGGAAGGGAATATGCCGCCTTTTCGTATTGTGAACGTGATAAGGATATGATTGTCAACTATATCAAAAACCAAAAAGAGCATCATGCGAATGTAAACTTCCCTGATGAATATAGGAAATTCCTTACCGATAATGGGGTTGTCATCAATGAGGAGCATTTCCTAAAGGATTAGTTCAGATGGGTCTTCGGTTTTAGAAACAGTAAAGATTTGGAAGTTTCATTTAGCCTCGAAGAGGCGCCAATTTTCAGTAGCCCTATACGGAGCGCAGCGTAGTGTAGGGCAGCACCCCGGCAGGATGCAAGACGTGTATCGAAGGACGACGAAGAACCCTACACTGCGTGCAGGGATACCGAAATCGTCTCTCTTCGAGAGGCAGATGGGTGTGGTGAAAAATGCAGCCTCGAAGAGGCGTTACTTCTGTTACCCTATACGAGCGCAGCGTAGTGTAGGGCTACGGAGAACAGAGAATGTATCGCCTCTGGCGGGTCAGCACCCCGGTAGGTAATCTCTCAAAAAAAGAAAAAATAATCATTTGGTTTGTAAAATAAAAAATATTCGTATTTTTGCAAACTGAATAAGAAAAATATATATCTTTGCAAACTGAAAGAAAACAGGAATACTATATATATTAATAGGTAATATGAACGAAGACGAGAAACGGATATTTGGCCAACGCCTAAAAGCACTGAGGGAAATGAAAGGTCTCTCACAGGCCAACTTGGCGAAAAGGATGGACGGTTTGATAACCCCGCAGGCCATATATAAATATGAGAACGGGAAGATGTCGCCCGACAGTGCCGTGCTTATTCGTTTGGCCGAAGTGCTCGGCGTCGATGCCGGTGCATTCTTTCGTCCGGCTGGCGTACAGGTTGAAGGCTTCGCTTTCAGGAAGCTGTCGACCTTGGGCGTCAAGCGGCAAAAAGCCATCGAGATGCAGGTGGTGGATGCCATTGAGCGTTATGCTGAAATTGAGGATATACTCGGATTGGATGAACAGTTTGACAAATCACCTTTCGGCAGGCCTGTCTCAAGCCTCGACGATGCTAAGGAAGTGGCGAGGACGTTGCGCAAGGAATGGCGTTTGGGCGAAGACGGCATTGCTTGTTTGTTGCCTTTGCTGGAGGAACACCATGTGAGGGTGATCGAGATAGAGGAAAAGGAAAAGTTCTCCGGACTGAGCGGCTGGGCGGGCGAAATGCCGATTGTCGTCGTCAAGAAGGATGAAAGGACGGAACGCAAACGCTTCACTGCCCTGCACGAACTGGGTCACCTGATTCTGAATATGACGGAGAAAGTGAATGACAAGGAAAAGGAAACGCTGTGCAACCAGTTTGCCAACGAGGTGTTGCTGCCTGAATGTGCCGTGAAGAAAGTGCTGGGTGATTCGGGCGACAAAGTGCTCAGTTTGCATGAACTGGTCGAACTACAGAAGCAATACGGCATCTCCATTGATGCCATAGTCTACAAGTTGCACGAAATGGGCATTTTCAACGAGAACCGTTACGTCAACTATTTTAAAAGGAAACGTGTCGATAAGGGTTTCAAGGACTTTGTCGAACTTTCGAGAATCGAGGAGGAACACTCCGACCGTTTTGAGTGTCTGGTCTATAAGGCATACGTCATGGAGTTGACGAGTCTGTCGAAGACCTCCGAATTGCTTGCGGAACCGGAGAAGGAAATATTTAAAAAAGCAATAAGTTTATAATGGAAATGAAAAGAAACTTACTTTGTTTTGTGCTGGCAGATGCGGCAGTCTGTTGGCGATTGTTCGAGATTGGGTCGCCGCTCGTCATGAAACGCACTTTGTGTCGCCTGGCTGTTTCCGACCTCGTTGCTAACAAATGCGGTATGGAGTTGCCCAAAGGGGTTGAAGTCAGGGACTTTGATATCATGCTCACGGAAAAGCTGCTTGAACTGCATAAAACTTACGACCGTATGCTGAGTGTCAACGATGTGTCGTCGTTATTCATCGCCAAAGATGAGTGCGGAATCCTGATAACCGATGATGCGGCCTTGCGACGATGTGCCAATGCAATGGGTGTGGAAACCGTGAGTAGTAATGCTTTTGCCGCGCAAATTGCCAGTATGGAGACTGAAGGTGCGCCGCCGCTGCGCCTGACGGATTACCGAATGAAAAAAATCGAACAGAAAGAAAACAATTACGAAAACCATAAACCAATTGATTTTAAACGATAGAACTATGGAAGAAAACTCTTTGCAAATCATGTACCTGATTCCTGATGGAATACAAGTCAGACGGATGGATTACTTTAAGGATTTGTCCTTTCATCTCGATCTCGATGCCTTTTTCGACAGTCTGTTTTCAGTCAGCACGTTCAAGGGGCGGTTACAGTATCACTATGTCCCGCAGGAAAATCCCTGGGCCGACTTCGGACGCGCCTATTTCTATCCCTATCAGTTCGACTCTGAACGCTTCGAGGTCAACATTCTCACAGTGGACGAGTTGCGCCGGCAAATCGAAGCCTACGAAAACAACATGAGCTTTACTCACCGCAACGATGTGATTTCCGACTTGAATCCTGTATGCGAGTGTGGCCTTGTTTTGGAAGAAACCTTTTATCCTTTCGGGGACTGCTGCAGCTCGTTGCAGTGTCTGAAGGATTTGGCGATAGGAACCCAAAATTACGAAAATGTCATAAGTCATTGGAACGATGGCTTCAGAGCCAATGTTCCCTACATAAAGTATCCTTCATTACATTGTCTTGCCCTCTGTGGTGAGCGGCAAAGTCCTGAAGCCGTGGCAGCTTCAAGGCGCCGTTGCCGCTCGTTTCTGGCCGCCCAAGCCGATGAAAAGCCAAGCGATGACCTCTTAGGTCACTGAGGACAGTAGCCTCCATTTCATTTCATGCTATTCAATCGCCGAATGGGACCGAAAAGACCCCGTAAGGGATGGTTATGCGCCTTTCAAAGCGCTTGTCAGACCTTGCGGACTCCCATGCGGACAAGACGATGATTGCCTCCCTGTAGGTGCGCCACCACGGGCAGGGAAACCAGTGTGCGGTCATGGCTGTGACCCTGACAAAATCAATTGTTTTATTAATTTTTTAATTTTAAGAAAATGAAAGCAGCAAAAACTTTCAAATTAAACTTGAACTCTAACGAGTTCCAATCCGGTCTCTGCGAGATCGAAAACCTGTTCGCCTCCATCCGCAAGGACGAATACCTGACAAGGCTTGTGTCGGAGGTGCAAAACGCCAACCAGACGCTTCTTAGCAGCATGCACATCGCTGCAGTGAAGCGCAACGTGGGCCGTGAGGCGCAACTGCTGACGAGCCGTATTGTCTCGGTGCAGCGTTATGCTGATTCGTGCCGCTATCTCGACGACGAAAACGTCAAGGCGAGTGCGGAACGGGTGTTGGCTTTGTTCAAGTCGTACGACAAGGCCTTTGCATTGATGAAGATAGACACCCGTATCGGTGCTGTCCACACTTTGCAGCGTGACTTGGCGAGCGATGAGATGCAGACGCACATTGCTCGTCTGCCAGAACTTGCCAGCCGCATCGAAGGCATTCAGCAGGCCTTGCAATCTTTAGAGGAAAATCTTCTGGAGATGGATTTGTACAACAGTACTGCACTGACGGGACAACCTCTGCTGCCGCTGAAGCGTGATGCCGCAGACAAGTTGCGTCAATTGGTCGAGTATCTTGCCGTCATGTCGGCGAAGGAACCTGAAAACTTTGGCCGGTATTATCAGGGTGTGCTGGAAATCATCAACCGCCTGAATGCAGTCCACAAGAAAGGTTCCACCGATACCCCTGCCGTTGCGCCTCTGACGCTTGCGGTAGAACCCGAACCGACCTCGCATGAAAAGGTAGGGTAGGGTACTCCTTTTTACTTCATCGGTTAACCCGATGTAGGTTATTACTTG
>CALGBV010000126.1 GCA_937884015.1 uncultured Bacteroidales bacterium | reverse complement strand
GTATGCGAGCTGAACAGCGGTCAGTTCGTGAACTATCTCAGGGGAAGGCTTCCTCAGTTCAATTATCTTCAGTTCAACAAGGTGCAGGGCCAGCCATTCCTCGTGAGCGAGCTCATGGACGCATTCAAAAAGGAGTTATAGGTTATGGCAACACTTACAGCAAAAGATTTCAAAAGCGATCAGGAAGTACGCTGGTGTCCCGGATGTGGTGACCATGCGGTTCTCGCAGCTCTCCAGAGAGCTCTTCCTAAGGTGAGCCAGGCTCTCGATTATGCCAAGGAGCGCTATGTAGTCGTTTCCGGTATCGGATGCTCCTCACGTCTGCCTTATTATATGGATACATATGGATTCCACAGTATCCACGGCCGGGCAACTGCAATAAGTACAGGCATCAAGGTCGCCAATCCGTGGCTTACGGGTGCAATGCAGAACACGCTGAACTTCCTGGCTCCTGGAACCATCGATTTCCACCGCACCGTTTCGGTAGCATGGAGCAGCTACAACCATGTCATTCAATGCCGCAACTGGGTCCCTGACGAAATAGGCGCCATTTGCTGGATGGCTTGCGACAACCCGGGACAAAGCCCGCGCATCCCGATTTTCTCAGGCTGCACCACCGTTCCTGATGGTTTCGACAAGTGCGGCCAACTGCGTTACCGCGAAGAAGCATGGATCTGGCACTATCGCAAGGCTAACAAACTCGCCACCGTGCAATGGGGCCGCACCAAGCAAACCCTGCTCGGCAATGTAACCCGCTTCGAAGACAAGGCTTTCGATGAAATCCCGACTATTGAAAAGAAAGCGCAAGGCCTCATTGACGAAGGTAAGGTCAAGGATGCCACCCTATTACTCAACCAATACAGTTCCGATTTCGCTGGCGCCACACGCCAAGCATGGAAAGAAATGGAAAACAAATTCTGGTACTGGTTTAGCATGGGATTCTAATCCTGTAGAGACGCGATTCATCGCGTTTCAAGATAAACGATTTACAGAGACGCGATTCATCGCGTCTCTACAAAAATGGCGGAACCGCAATCAGCAGTTCCGCCATTTTTTCATTTATCAATCGCCTTATTTTGCATGAGGCTGATTCACCTGAATGATGACCAAGCCATCCTTTTCACCTGTCACGTAAATCTCTGCCGAACGGTCTCTTGGAGACGCATTCGGGTCAACAACGATAGTGAAAGCGCCATCGTTTGTGCCACTTACCGGGTCATAAAGAATCCAAGGTGCGCCTTTCGACACTATCCAATTCTGATTGGCGAACACGTGGATTTCAGTTTTTAGGCCATCAGCCGGCGCTGTGATTTCAGTCACTTCTGTCGACAAGGTATACACGTAACCACTTTGGACTACATCAAATGAAGCCGAAGCGCCTTGAGCCGTTGAAACACGCACTGTGCATGAACGTGGCGCCATGTCATAGTTCGTATCAACCCGCAACGAGAAAGTGTCATCACCTTCACCGCTGTTCTGAATTGGTTCAGCCCAACTGCTGCCTCGAACAGTCCAAGCTACATTAGACGAAACCTCAACCGGGAAAACATCTCCAACAGCATCAGCATTGATTACATCAACGTTCAAAGAAACGTAAGGAGCCTGATCGCCTGCTTCCTGAGAAACCCGAATACGCTCCTCATGATTGCCAGAGACCACAAACACCTCCGTGTTTCTTGAAACATTCAAAACATTTTCTTCCGCTATGATTTCGAAAGTGCCGTCACCTTCACCATCCTGGGCAGAAAGCGAAATCCAATGTTCTGGGCAATCCACTTTCCACTGCCCATCGCAAGCTACAGTGATTTCGGCACGGCCTCCCTGTTTTTCAAAATTAACTTGCAAGGGAGAAACATTGAGATAATGTGGGTCAATGGCAGCATCTTGCGATACCGAGACGACGGTATTCTGCTGTGCATCAGAAGTAAAGACGACCGCACCAAGACGAGCCTGAAAAGTTTCATTGCTTTCGGCCGTTACAGTAACTTGGCCGTTGCCAGAACCTGATTCCACGTTGACCTTAAGCCAAGGCACCGAAACGGAGACTGTCCAATTAGCGGCACAAGTCACATTTAACTGCTGCGATTCGCCTTCAGCTACAAAACGCAAAGTCCTTGGATCAACACCAACAGCAACTTCGCTGCCATCTGACTGGGAAATTTTGAAAGGGACTATAAGATTGCCACCGGCAAAAAGCAAAGTGGCATTCCTTGCAGACACTTCACTAGCTGAAACATTTTCCGAAACACTAATTTTAACCGTCTGGGTTCCATTTCCTGAAGTCGGATTTACCGTAATCCAATCGAGATGAGATGATGGTGAAAGCGACCAATCGCAATTCGAGTATACAGTCAATTCAAATTCAGTTCCTTCATAACCAACTGAAATCGAATCCATTGACAATCTGATAAAATCTTCAGTCACGAAACCTTGTTTCAAGGTCAACCGGGCGTCGTTTGTCGAAGTAGAAACCTGAACGGCAGCTTCCCTTTGGGCATCGCCCAAGTTAGGCTGAGCCGTCAAGACAACCGAAGCGCTTTTGCTTCCCGAAGTTGCCGAAGCATTAATCCATTCAGGGCAGTTGTCAAGATTCCAATCGCCTTCGGTAGTGATTTCCAATGTCATTTCGCCACCTTGAGGATTAAATTCATAATCAGTTGGCGACAAAGTGACTTCATACTTCTTGCCGCAACTCACTGCCACAATCAGCAGGGCAGCCATCATAAGTAAACTCTTAAACTTTCTCATATTTAATTGTTGTTATTGTTCTTAGAGAATGCAAAAATAAACAAATTATTGTGCAGAAACGAAAAAAGGCCGGAGCAAACTCCAGCCTTTTGAATTATCATGCGAGTTTCAGATTAATAATATCTGATTCTGTTGTCTTCAATCTTAGCCTTGTTTCTCAAAGCGCTGTAGATGGAACCACCCAGAACCTTGTTGTTGAACTGGCTTGTCTTTTCTCTGTAGATGTCGCTGTAGTCGGTGGTTTCTTCAGGAGTGGTGAGCTTCACGTTCTTAATGATGAAAGCGCTTGAATTACCAGCAACCGGGCCAACTTCCTGACCTTCCTTCATGCCGAGGATGGTACCGATAATGTCGGCTTCGACGCCGAAGTTGCTCAGCACGCGCGATTCGATGTTAATGTCGGAAACTGTGGTTGATTCAGCACCGAGTTCGCTGACCATTCTGTTGACATCGTTACCGCAAGCGTTCATCTTTTCGATGGCCATTTCACCTTTCTTAAGATTCATGATCTGATACTTAGCCTGTTCAGCAACGATTTCGATTGGAGCATAACCTTCAGGAACAATGCTGGTCAGAGCTGCAACAACGTACATGTCATCGAGGTCGTAAACGGTTGAAATGTCACCGACTTTGGTCTTTTCGTCGAAAGCCCAGCGGACGATTTCACGAGGATTGTTGACACCCGTAATCTGATAAGTGCTGTAGTTCATTCTTGGCATGGTGCGCTTGGTCAGACCCTGTTCTTCGATAGCTGCATTGAACTGGTCATATGTCTTGTTTTCGGTGACGAAACGGTTAGCATCGGCGAAAACATTCTGAGCAGTCTTGGTGCTATAGGAAATATCGTGTTTCAGAACAGCAAGACGGACTTTTGGCTGAGCTGCGGTCTTGTCGGTCACCTTAATGATATGATAGCCGAATGGAGTTTCAACCTTGCCGATTGTACCGACTGGGTTATTAACGACAAATTCATTGAAGTCGGTTACCATTGTGCCATCGGTGAACCAGCCGAGGTCACCGCCTTTGTCCTTTGAACCTGGATCGGTTGAGAACTGACCTGCGAGTTCTGCGAACAAATCAGCATCCTTGCTGCCTTTCAGAACTGCGAGGAGGCTGTCGGCCTTAGCTTCAGCTTCTTCCTTGGTCATTGTGGCTTCGGTACGTGCAGCACCGGCATAGCTGATGAGGATGTGGCTTGCCATCAATGAGTCAGGACGGTTCTGCATATCAACGATGCGGACGAGGTTATAAGCATCTTCGTTTTCGTAAGGACCGAACACGAAACCAGCTTCATGGCCTGCATCGAAAATAGAGGTTTCGATCTGCTGAGGAACATCCTTTCTGCCCATCCAAGTGCTGTCGTAGCGCTGGTCGGAGTTGGCATTGACGAAACTTTCAACGTTTTCGGTAGTGGTGAAATCTTCCTTCAAACCATTCACGAAAGCAAGAGCATCCTGACGGTCTTCAACTGAAGGCTTGATGTCAAAAATCACGTATTCGATGTCGCGGACTTCATCGGTTTCGTATCTGTACTTGTTTTCTTCGTAGTACTTCTTGTTTTCCTTGTCGGTGACGACTGCCGTTGAGTCAGGAATGTTAGAATAGCGCAAGGCGACGATGTCAGCCGAAGCCTTGGTGTTCTTGTTTTCGTAGTACTTCTTAGCCAGTTTTTCAGGCACGAAATAAGAAGCCTTCACGAGGTTTTCGAACTTGGTTTCCAAGCGGTCTGCCTTGACGGCTCTTTCAAAGTCCATCCACTGCATACGTGCTTCAACCGGGAAATCGTTGAGGTTTTCAAGATAGTAGTTGAGGTTTTCCCTATTGAGCGTACCATCAGGGTTACTGAAGCTTGAAACGACCCATTCGTGAGGATTTTCACCAGTGAACTGGTCGGTGAGTTCTTCACTTGAAACGTTCATGCCGAGGGCTTCATATTCCTTGGTCATGATGTGGTCCTTAATCATCTGCTCAAACGTAGCGTTGCACTGTCTGAGGTTTTCATCGGTAGTCAGATTCTTACCGGTTCTGCTTTTCATGTTTTCAACATCCTTGTCCTTTTGGGTTATGAAATCCTGATAAGGGATTCTTTCGCCGTCAATCACTGCGATGTTGTTCTCACGGTTTCTACCTGTGCTCTGGAACAAATCCTGCAACACGAATGCTAACAAAGCTAAACCGATGATTGCGATTAACAATCCAGAATGTTTTCTGATTCTTTCAATTGCTGCCATAATTTTCTTACCTTATTTATTTATAATTCTTTCTGAAAAAAAGCGTGCAAATTTAGTAATTTTTCCAATTGGTAAGCGAAACGAATCATTTTTTTATTCAATTATCGCCCAATTCGAGCTTCACTTCCTCCAATTTCATGTGTGAAGCCTTCAAAACGCTGACCGTATATTTGCCTATATTGAAGGTCTCACCCTCGGCCGGAATGTCTTCACAATAATGCAGAATCATGCCTGCCAAAGTCTCGTAATCGTCGGAAACGGGCAAGTCAAGTCGATATGTATCATTGAGATAGTCGATTTCAAGGCGAGCCGAAAAAACGTAAGTATTCTTGCCGATTTTCTTTTCCGTTTCTTCCTCAACATCATATTCGTCATCAATTTCGCCGAAAATTTCCTCAATTACGTCTTCCATTGTGACGATGCCGGAAGTGCCTCCAAATTCGTCGACAACCACCGCCAAGCCCTGATGTTTCTGTATGAAATAGCGCAAAAGACGGTCGGCAGTATAGGTTTCGGGGAAAAATGCGAGCGGACGAACCAGTTTTTCTACCGTTTCATTTTGCTTCGTCAACGTTTCGCGGACTACGTCATTCAGATGAATGTAACCGACGATATTATCAATATTATCTTCGTAGACAATGAGTTTCGAATGTTTCGTTTCCTCAAAGCGGTTTCTGACAAAATCGATGGAATCGGTCAATTTCACAGCTTCGATTTCGTTTCGTGGGCCCATGCACTCGCGCAACTTCACCGAGCGGAACTCTATGGCATTCTGGAAAAGCTGTATTTCCTGCTGAATGTCCTCGTTTTCTTCCTCCGGGTCGGCATATTCGGCAATGTAGTCGTTCAGGTCTATGGTCGAAAACTTATAAGTCGACTCGTCGGTTTTCTGGCGGAACACGAAACGGATAAGGAACTCCGAAATGCCCGTGTAGACCAGAATCAGAGGATAAAGGATAATGTAGCACAAGTACGTCGGCAAGGCGAAAAACGACAAAATGGCATTCGGATTGATGCGAAACAGCACCTTTGGCAAAAACTCACCAACCAACAGAACCAAAGTCGTGGAAATGAGAGTCTGAATCAAAAGCATGAGAAAATCGTTCGGAATGGAAATATTGCTGCCAATGATGTTGGCCATGCTCATGCCATAGATGACCAAAGCAATGTTGTTGCCTAACAAAAGGGATGTAATGAACCGCGATTTGTTCTTGAAAAACAGACTGATAATCCTTGCCGAAAAGGTGTTTTTCTTCAACTCGACCTCAAGCTGCAGACGGTTGATGCTGTTGAAAGCAATCTCCAGGCCCGAGCACATGGCCGAGAAGAACAAGGTTATCGCAACAATCATCCAGTCGTTCATAATTCTTCCTCCACTTCCAAGGTCGCGCGTCCGTTGTAGATTGTATATTCCGAAAAGTCTTCCTTCGCCACCAAGCTGTCGCCTTCAATGTCCTTGTCGGGCGTAATGATGCGGACATGCGAGCGCGTGTACATCATCTTCGTATCCTGATACCAATACAGTTTGTCAGAATACATCTTTTCATTATTGTCGTAATTTGTGACAACGACATTGCCTAAGGCTTCAATCATGTTTTGGCTGTTTTTTCCGTAATCGGCGCTGATTTCGGAAGAAGGATTGACGTTCTTGTCGTAGAAAACGGCATGGAAGCCCAAAGGAAATTCCATCACATTGTCTTCGGTTTCCAAATGAATCAGACGCGGTGCGGTGAGTTTCAACTGCACGCGACCCGAATCGCTGCGGAAAAACGTGACGCTGTCGGCCATGACACCCGAAAGCGTGTCATCCGAAGCCAGTTCCCTGACCACTGCATCGGGATTGCCACACGAAAACAACATCACAGTCAAAAAGACTGTGATGTTGCTGCATAATAATATCTTATGAAAAAATCTCAATTATTTCTTAGTTCTGATGGTTGTCGTTTCACCAATCCAGCCTCCGATTGAGTATGACTGTCCATCCTGATAGTCGTTGAAGAAGACTGTTTCAGTTGATGGGAAATACTGTCTGTAGGCAGCAATCAGGTCACCAGCTTTCTTTGCCACGGATGGGTCGAGTTGTCTTGCTCTTTCGCACTTGTCGACGGCAGCCCAGAACACTTCCTTGCCACCGAAGATGCTGCTTTCATACTGCTTCGAACTTCCTGCATAAAGCATTGCAATGATGAGGTAAGGTTCGCCAGCGGTCGGGTCGACCTGAGCAGCGCGGCGGGCAGCATCGCGGCCCTTTGCGAAGTTGCCGGTATTTTCGTAGCACATGGCGAGGTTACGCAGTGCGCGGAAAACGCGGTCGTTGTTTTCGGACTTGGTGGCCTGCTCGAAATAGGTAGCAGCTTCGCCGTATTTCTTATCCTTGAAGAGCTGGACGCCAATGTTATAGGCAGCTTCAGGGCTTGGTTCAAGAGCGTAGAGTTTCTTGGAAGCATCGAGGAACACCTTTGAATCTGTGCATTCCTTTGCATCAAGAACGGTGGTGATTCTCTTCAAGAGGTTGATGTCATCAGGATTTTCGTTCAGCTTAGCCGTGAACACCTTGATCAGGTCTTCGCATGAAGCGAATGGCTGGAACAGGTTGTCGATGTTGCTCTTCACACCTTTATAATTTCTGATTGACTTAGTATTCTTGCCATACTTCTTGTCAATTTGCTTTTTAGGGTCGGCGGTTGACTGCACCATTCCTTCGTGAACCGTGACAACGATGTCGCCATAATTCCAATCAGCTAAGGTCATGTTTTCCTTCTGATACTCATCGGATCTCTGGTCGGGTTCGCCCCAAACTGCAATCAGTTCGTCGGTTGAAACACCGATAGGATCAGCAAGTTCTTCAGCTGCAAGAGGGGCCATTTCCTTGATATTGTAGTCGATCACATCGGAAAGTTCCTGATACACATCGATAACCGTCATCTTATCGGCCTTGCCATTGTTGACCATGTCGGCAGCAGCGCGGAAATAAGAATCGAGGAAACCGACCTGAATCTGGGTCATATCCATTTCGACTGCGGACTTCAGTTCGTTGTAGGCTTCTTCATAGCGTGCCGGATTGTAGGTATAAATCAGATGGCCTTTTCTTGCCTTGATATTGGCGACCTGTGGGGCTCCGGTACCTGGATCGTTCGGGAAGCAGATGGCTCTGGTATCGGCAAGCAGGTTCAGCGTGTCGATGTAAGCATCCTTCTGGCTTGGGTTTGTACGGATAAAGTAATCCATGATTTTTTCACCGTTGGTGTAAACATACTGACTTGCACGCGGGCTGTTCATGAACACGTATCTCCATGCCGAAACCATTTCCATACTGATGGCATCCTTTGAATACTTAGCGGCTTCCCACTGCTTGAAGTATTCACGATAGGTCGACAGGTTCGTCACACTGGCAACGCTGTCGTTGCCATACTTAGGCGCATCGACGTTCTGCGCGGAAACACTTACTGCCATTCCAAACATAACGGCCAGTAACATTACTTTTCTTGTTTTCATCTCTCTAATTTTTATAGTTAAACTTTTATTGATTTCCTTTTTCTGTTCCTATTCAAATATCATTCCAAAATTAAAGCGACTTAGTTATACTTACGCTTTAAGAACCAACGCTCAAACACCGAAACACCCACGCTTGCCTTAAAATAGCGTTCCTGAATCAAACCTGCCGACTTGGTGCCGCACTGCCCGACTTCCAGACCGACGTTGACTTTCGACAAGGTACGCGGCAAAGGCAGCGAAATGCCGACAGTTACACCAAACTTATTGATTGAATGACCTTTAAGATTGAGATACGTCTGCTCATAGAAACCGCCAAAACGATAGGAAGCCCTTCTGAAATAATTTGAAACCGATGAAGATGTCGGGGTAAATTCGGCGCCAATGGCAACATTCCACGAGTTTTGCAACGAATCGTTGACGCCTTCACGGGCAAATTTGCTCCACTGCGACCAGTTGAAATCGGCGGCAACGGCCCAACGGTTGTTTTTCTGCAAAGCCACGCCAAAACCAAAACCATGAGGCATGGTAATGGCCGATTTTTCCTTCACCTTATATAATATGGTATCAATCAGATATTCTGAATCGCTGTCAGCATCCTCTTCCATGGAACGGATGAAAGTGGTCTGCGTTCCTCTCAATCTAATCTTCTGATTATAAGTGAGTCCGATGCTCAAATTGATGTCTTTCGTAATATTCGTATTGTAAAGCAGACCATAATCGAACATGAACGATTTCACCAGCATATCAACACCACGGCGCGAACCAATCATATAGGTTGAATCAGGGAAACTCAAAGTCGTAAGTGTCTCGTAATCGCCGAAAACGAATGACGCGTTGGCACCTACCGAAAAATGCTTGCCCAAACGGAACGCATTGCCTATGAAAGCCTGATTCAAGCCGCCCAAACCTTTGAAAGTGGTGGCATAATTGCCGACATCATCCTTGTGACTGTTCACAACCAGATTGTAGCCCACATTGCTAAAAGGCTGGACACCAAGCGAAATGCGCCACCAGTCAGTTGCGCCGAAAGCCATGGCAACGAAATCGAAATTGGCATTGTTGGAAGTTTCCGACAGGCTGGAAGTACTGAAATCGGAAGTCTTGAAATACATGCCCGCATCGAACAGGAAAGCCAGACTGTCAATCATGGCGTATGATGCCGGATTTTCGGCATTAATCAAGCCCTTGCCGTGCATGGCATTGGCCACGCCGCCCATACCTTTCAGCCTGGAATTCATGGTTTTATCCCTCAACTGTCCGATACCGAACATGGAATATGGCGAGTCGACATTTGCCTGGGCGAAAAGTCCTTGTGAAAGGAGAACCAGTAATGCCACAATGCCTGTTTTTTTCAATGTAAAGCCTCTCATAACTGTCATTCTTCAGGTTGTTTGTAACACGTTTTACGCTACACACCCAATTTTGAGCGTGCAAATATCCGATTTTTTAACTCGTTGAGCAAATTTTTATTGCTTTCTTTGCAAAATAAATATTTTAAACGATTATAAATCAGTGCAAAATAATTTATTTCAATAATTTTTTTCCTGAATTTTCATTTTTTTCTTGGCGGTAACGAAAAAAGTTGTACTTTTGCACTCGCAAAACGGAGGTACCGTAGCTCAGTTGGTAGAGCAATGGACTGAAAATCCATGTGTCACTGGTTCGATTCCCGTCGGTACCACTCCAAAAGAAAAGCCGAGTCTCACTCGGCTTTTTCGTTTTTCATCAATTCCCTCATTTTCCTGGCAATTTCATTCGCATCCAAGGTGTTCATGCAGGCAAAATGTCCCTTCGGACATTGCTTAAAGCCCAATTTATCGCAAGGGCGGCATTTCAAAGTCTTGTTCTCGACAATGCACGAACGCTGCGGGCAAGTCGGCATATAAGGATACATGCCAAATTCAGGAACCGTATTGCCCCACACCGAAACAATCGGTTTGCGCAAGGCGGCGGCAATGTGCATCATGCCCGTATCGTTGGCCAACACCACCTCGGAACGTTTCAAAACCATTGCCGACTGACCGACATTCAATTTTCCACACGTATTTATCACATTGTTTTCCAATGCTTTGCAAATCATCTCACCACGCTCGGCATCTTCCTTTCCTCCCACGAGAACCACAGGAAAGTCCAAAGCACGGCAAACCTCAATCACCTTTTCGGCAGGTAAAATCTTGGTGAAATGCTGCCCGCCAATGACGACAGCCGCAAATTTTTCGGGCAAATCCATTGGCAAAAACGCATCGCTTTCCTTGAAAAAGAAATCCAAGCCTTGGCCATCGTTTTTTACGCCCAACTTCCCAACCGCCTTGAAATAACGGTCAACAATATGAATATCAGGCAATTTACCTAATTTCAGTTTCGCATAAAGGAACTTTTGAAAATCCAATTTCGGGAAAGATGCCGAAGGTTTGCGAAGCGTCCATTTCACACGACATGAACGAATGTTTTTGTGCAAATCGACAATAAAATCGTAGTTTTCGGCCTTCAATTCAGGCATCAAATCCTTCAAGGAATCTTTCAGGCAAAACACCTTATTAATATATGGATTAACGGACAAGATGCTTTGATAGCTGTTTTTTGTCAGAAAATGCAATTCTGCATCAGGTATTTGCCGTTTCAAGCAACGGATAATTGGCGTCGTGAGAACAATGTCGCCGATAGAGCTGAACCTTATGAGAAGTATCTTTTTCAATGCTACGATAATTTGAAAAAGCAAAAATAGGAATTTTGTCTTATTTTTGCCCGTTAAAATTTACACAAGATGAAAAAGTTGATTTTCATATTACTGATTTGCCTAACAGCAAGTTACGGATTTTCAGAGAGCATTTTTCAGGACAGTTTCGAATATGCCAACACCGAAGGCGAGACGCCAGTAGGCTGGAATTGCCCCGAAAACAGCTGGATTTGCGGAAAATTCGAGCAAGAAAACAACTGCAAGCCACACACCGGAAACTGGTACATCTACACCCAAAACGAGGATTCGTGGATTTTTTTGCGTGCCGATGCGCTTTTCGGATTGCACTACAACCTTTCGTTTTGGGCCATCAGTGATGGAGCTTTTCAGATGGAAATCTGCTATGGCGACAATCCTGACCCTGAATCCATGAACGGGCAAATTGCTTCCGCCATTGAAATCGGCAGCAACAACTATCAGGAAATCAGTGCTGAATACGAACTTTTTGAAAATTACGAACTATACCTTGGCTTTCATGCCATCAGCAATGGAGGCGCAGCACTTTGCATCGACGACGTTGCCATCGACCAAATGCATCAGTATGATTTCATTGTTAAGGCCCTCACAACCGACACTTTGGAACTCGCTTTCGGCGAAAGTGCGAGTTTCAGGTTTTCGGCTATCAACACGGGATACGATCAAGAGACCTTGGTGCTGAGTTCTCCGTCGGAAATGTTCACCGACACACATTATTCCATTAACGGCGAACCTGTTACACGCTTCAACATTGAACCGAATGAAAAGATTATCGTTGATGTCACCTCAACCCTAATCGACCAGGAAATCCCCTACCCCTACGCTTGGCTCGACGTGATGGTCGGCTCGACACACAACTGCAACACTGGTTTGGCCACTTTTTATGTGATACCCATTCCAATGACACAAATCAATGAAGCACAATCAATTGCAATTATTTATCCAAATCCTGCAAGCAAAATGCTCAATATCGGTGTCCATGATTTTCAAGAAGCTATCATCTATGATGAAAGCGGCAGACAAATCCTGACATCACGGCAAAAAAACATTGACATTCAAGGTCTTAAATCAGGAATTTATTTCATTGCAATAAAAACAGCAAGACAAACGTTAAGGCAAAGTTTCGTAAAGCAATAATCGTTTAGCACCATGAAGAAATATCAAAAAATACTTATTGCACTCATAAGCAGCGTTTTACTGACCATTGCATGGCCTGTTTGGGGCTACCCGATATTTATGTTTTTCGGATTCGTGCCTTTGCTCTGGCTCGAACACCGCCTGGCACAAGGCGAAAAAGGCCGGATTTTCTGGCTTGCCGCACTTGCATTTTTCGTTTGGAACGTCGCTACGACATGGTGGGTCTGGAACGCCACTCCCGGTGCCATTGCCGCTTGGATACTGAACACAAGCTTTATGACCGTGACTTTCTGGCTGTTCCACATCACGAAGAAAAAAGTCTGCAATAACATTTGGGGCAACTTTTTCATCATTCCATATTGGATGGCCTTTGAATTGCTCACCTATCACTGGGTTGCGAAATGGCCCTGGCTAAATCTGGGCAACGCTTTCTCGACCTGCCACCAATGGGTGCAATGGTACGAATACACCGGATTGTCAGGCGGCACCTTGTGGGTTTTGCTTTCCAACATACTGATTACAAATGCTTTAATATCATATTCCGAGCATCAGAAGAAAATGCGCAATGCGTTTTCGGCTTGCGGTTTAGTCATCATAATTCTGCCCATTGTTATCAGTATTTTCATTTACAATCATTACGAAGAAAAAGGCGAAGACACAGAAGTCATTGTCGTTCAGCAGAATTGCGACCCGTGGAACGAGCAATTCGATTCAGGATTTTACCGCGAGACCTTGGAACGCAACATCAATTTGGCAGATTCGCTTGTAACACCAAACACACGTTTCATCGTCAGTTCGGAATCAGCCATTCAGGAAGGCATTTGGTGGGACGACCCGGAAGCATCGTGGTCGCTGAGAGACCTCAAGGCCTTTATTGATGAACATCCACAAACTTGCTACGTCATTGGCGCCACGACCTACGACTGGGTTCCAAAAGGCATGGAAAACGACTTCCCGGCACGGCAATTCGGCCATAATAACGAATATTTCTACACCAGAAATTCCGCCATTCTGATTGATACCACAGGTTACCAACACCGCAACAAATCGCAGTTGACACCTGGCGTTGAAGCCGTTCCCGAATGGAATTTCCTGAAGAAATCGAGCGTCACCATCGGCATTGCACGCGGCACTTTGAAGACCGACCCGACCTCTCACAACATGAATTTCGCCGGTCACAAAATCGCTGCCGCCATTTGCTATGAATCGGCTTTCAGCGAATACGTCAGCACCTTCGTTAAAAAAGGCGCCGACCTCATTTTCGTCATGACCAACGACGGCTGGTGGGGCGACACGCCTGGCTACAAGCAGCATTTCGAGTTCTCGAAACTGC
>CALGBV010000125.1 GCA_937884015.1 uncultured Bacteroidales bacterium | reverse complement strand
CGATAAATACGGCAGAACACGCATTCTGCTGATGGACAGGGGCGATGATACCGCCGTTGTTTATACGGTCTCCGGCAGCAGACTGGAGATCGTCCTGTATAAGCTGTCGAGCACTCCGATGAAGGGCGTCCTTCTCGGCACGGGCGTGACGGCGGTCATTCAGTCGTCGTCTGCCATGACCGTGATGGTCATCGGCTTCATCAATGCCGGACTGCTGACGCTGCCGCAGTCCATCGGTATTATCTTCGGAGCCAACATCGGAACCACCGTTACCGCGCAATTGGTCGCTTTTCAAATCGGTGTAATCATCATGCCGTCAATCATCCGGAACTTTGAAATCATCTGTTCGGAATGCTTTTTTTGGAAAAGCATATACAAATACCCATCATCTTCTATGGCGTCAATGATAAAGTCAGTATACTTATTGCAATTGCAGACATATCTTCTCGCTCCCGTATTCCTGTCAAACACTGAAAAAAACGGTTCGCCAATCGGGACAAGATAATTTGACCCATAAGTAAACCCATGATTGACAAGGACTAAATATCCTTTCGACAATCCAATATGTGACTTGCTCATCATATCAGAAGGGAATTCATACTGCCAAACCAATGACCCATCTACATTCAGTTTCACGATTCTATCGCCACCTGCAAAATACATGGCAGTGCTATCTTCCTTCAAGACATTAGAATAGACACCCACATACAGTTTCTTTTTATAATCGATATAGCCCGATTCATCAGTCTTAATATCAAGTGTCCACATTGAACCTTTATTCACGTTGACACCCCGCAATCCGGCACCCACAAACAAAACAGTGGAATCATGAAGGACCCCGTGCGCCTTTAAGCCATAATCCAAATTCGCCTCTTTCTTCCAAATCAATTCCCCTGTATTGAGATTTATCTTTTGCACGCTGCCGTAATGTCCAAAAAGGTCATTATAAGTAGCACAGAGAATCCAGCCTTCCTCGGCACCGAACAATACGGTATGCAGGTTTTTCTCAAATTTAAATTTACTTTTACCCGTTTCCGGATCAAGCAGATAGGAATGATCATTTTTTTCATGATAAATATACGTTCCCATCTTTTCAAGGACATCATTTTTCAGATTGACATTTTTTTCCCACTTAACCGTTTGCTTTGCAAGATCGTAGTAAACGATTGTACTATTATAATCACTATTCTTCAGATTTTCCGAATCAGGACGTTTCCATAAAGTGACGAGTGCGGTATTCGATATAGAATCAAAAACCGTACGATAGATTTCGTTATCAAAAATCTCCTTGAACGCTGTAATATCACAATTATCCACTAAATTACGCCCGACGACTTCATATCTATCGAGGTGTGGATTCATCTGAGCATGGACAGACAGGACTGCCGACATAAGAAGCATCAACGAAAACAATCTTTTCATAAGCATGGTATTTTGCCTACAAAATTAGCATAAAAAAAGCCGCTCTTGCAAGCGGCTCGATTTATTTTTTTCAGATTATTTCCGCATAGCAGTCGAAATAATCGGCCTGCGTGATTTTCACTTGATAAAATTTCCCGATTTCCAATTCGTTGTCAGCAGGAATGAGAATCTCGTCATCCACTTCCGGCGAATCATATTGCGAACGGGCAATGTAATAATCACCTTCCAAGCGGTCGACCAAGACCTTTTCAGTTTTGCTGACACGCATTCCGTTGATTTCAAGCGAAATATCCTGCTGGATAGTCATCAACCTGTCGACACGTTCCTGTTTCACCTCATCAGGGACATCGTCTTCCATTTCGTAAGCCGGCGTGCCTTCCTCGGGAGAATAGGCAAAAACGCCTGCGCGTTCAAAACGCATATCGCGGACAAACTGACAGAGTTCTTCAAAATCCGCTTCAGTCTCGCCAGGAAAACCAACGATGAAAGTCGTGCGGAAAGCAATGTCTGGCACATGCTTGCGCACATTTTCGACAAAGCCAATGGTCTGCTCACGGTCGACACCACGGCGCATACGTTTCAAAATTGATGTGGTGATGTGTTGCAGAGGCAAGTCGATATAATGACAAAGTTTCGGATTTTCGCGCATCAAATCGAGCAATTCATTCGGAAAACCGAGCGGATAGCCGTAATGCAGGCGAATCCATTCAAAGCCGTCAATCTTGCACAATTCCTTGACCAATTCCACGATATGTGATTTGCCATCCAAGTCGATGCCATAATACGTCAAGTCTTGCGCGATGAGAATCAATTCCTTAACACCTTTCTTGGCCAACATTTGCGCCTCTTCAAGAAGTTTGTCCATTGGCACGGAGACATGACTGCCACGAATCAGCGGAATGGCACAAAAAGCACAGCGGCGGTTGCAGCCTTCCGAAATCTTCAGATAAGCATAATGGCTTGGCGTAGACAAAACACGCTGCGTGACAAAACCGCATGGCACATCTTCCTTTAGAATGTCAGCGGCCACCTTATCGACGCTTTCAACGCCATACCAGGCATCAACCTCGTGGATCTCCTCTTGCAACTCCTTACGGAAACGCTGCGAGAGGCAACCCATCACATACAGTTTGCTGATTTTATTCTGCTTACGCAATTCCGCATATTCCAAAATCGTGTCGATGGATTCCTCTTGGGCATCGCCGATGAAGCCACAAGTGTTAATCATCACCACATCTGATTTGCGGTCGGAATCGTGACGAATCAGGAATTGTTTTTCGAGCAAGGCCGCCAAATGTTCGGAATCAACCTTATTCTTTGAGCAGCCGAGCGTTACGATATTTAAAATTGGTTTTCTCAAGACTACTATCTTTTATTCAATTCATTTACAAGCCATTTGAGATATGCGTCAGAAATATTTTGTATTTCACTTTTATCATAAATTGTCAAAAGTGTAATGTTTATTTCTTCATCAGTAATCACATTAATACAATATGTGATAACTCGCATTCCGCCACTTTTTCCCTTTCCTTTTGACGAAACAGCCATTCGGACTTTCCTAACACCATTACCTAAATCATCGCCTTGAAAAGGATTTGACTGTAACGATTCCAAAAAAGACGCATAATCCGCTGCAAGGGATTTATATTTTTTCCCATACCTTTTCAGATTGCGGGCAAACTCAGGCAAAAAGTCTATACTGACTTTCATTGGTCATCATTTTCGAGTTCAGCGACTAAATCAAATGCGTCCGGAAGAGTTTCTTTTGTCTTTTGTGCTTCTTTTAACTCCATCAAAGCCTTTGTGACACTGGCATACACTTCAAATTCATCATGAAAAACAGAATCGCTATTTTTTGAAACAGCATTTGAATTTAGCAACAAATTCAAACGGGCTGATAAAGATAGCTGGACATCTCTCTCTTGATTTAAAATCAGAGTCCACAAAGCCTCTAACTGAGAATTTTGAACCGATGAAGTTGTTATTGTTCCCATATCACATTATAATTAATATAAATCTCATTCAAACAAGCTGTCGACAAAAGCCTTTCTGTCAAAGATTTGGAGGTGATCGATGCCTTCGCCAACGCCAATGTATTTTACCGGAATCCTAAACTGGTCGGAAATGCCGATGACAACGCCGCCCTTTGCCGTACCGTCAAGTTTCGTCAAAGCCAAAGCATTGACTTCGGTAGCAGCCGTGAATTGCTTGGCCTGTTCGATAGCATTTTGGCCTGTAGAAGCGTCCAAAACCAGCAACACTTCATGCGGTGCATCGGGAACGACTTTCTGCATGACGGTCTTAATCTTAGTCAGTTCGCGCATCAAGTTGACCTTGTTGTGCAAACGGCCAGCCGTATCAATAATGACGACATCGGCATCCTGAGCCACAGCCGACTTGATGGTATCGAAAGCCACCGATGCCGGATCGGCACCCATGCCCTGCTGGACAATCGGCACGCCTACCCTATCGGCCCAAATCTGCAACTGCTCAACAGCGGCAGCGCGGAAAGTGTCGGAAGCGCCAAGCACGACTTTCTTGCCTGCATTCTTGAAATTATGAGCCAGTTTGCCAATGGTCGTGGTCTTGCCCACACCATTCACGCCGACCACCATGATGACGTACGGCTTCTTATCGGCAGGAATGTCGAATGTAGTTCCATCACCCGATTCATTTTCCTGCAACAAGGCAGCGATTTCCTGTTTCAGGATGGAATTCAACTCATTGGTACCGACATACTTGTCGCGAGCCACGCGCGCCTGGATACGGTCGATGATTTTCAGGGTCGTTTCGACACCGACATCAGAGGTGATGAGAATCTCTTCAAGATTGTCAAGCACCTCATCATCGACAGTCGACTTGCCCATGATGGCTTTTGTGATTTTGGAGAAAACGGAAGTCTTGGTCTTTTCCAAACCTTTGTCAAGGTCTTCCTTGGTCTCCTTTTCCTTTTTCTTCGTTAAGAATGAGAACAGGCCCATAATGCTTTGTTTTGGAAGGGAACCGGTTTTTCAGCACGTCCTTTCGACAGGCTCAAGGAACCGTTTATCCCTTCGGTTATAAAAACGAAAAAATAGCTTTTCCATAAGTTGTTATGGAAAAGCTATTAAAATTCACCTAATTAAGCAATTTATCTCTTGGCGAGGAATTCCTGAACCTTGTCAGCAGGAACTACTGTTTCTTCGAAATAGTAAGCACCAGTCTTTTCTGAGCGCTTCATTCTGATAATCTTGCTAAAGGTCTTATCCAAGCTACGAAGTGTAGCAACAGCTTTCTTTGCCATAACTATAAATTATTTAATCTCCTTATGGAGGGTCATTTTCTTAAGGATTGGGTTATACTTCATCAACTCCAAACGGTCAGGAGTGTTCTTCTTGTTCTTCATGGTATAATATCTGGATGTGCCAGGCATACCACTTGCCTTATGTTCGGTGCATTCGAGGATGACCTTTACACGTGCGTCTTTCTGTTTCTTTGACATTGCTTATCTTCCTTTCAAATTTGGACTGCAAAAATAGATAATTTTTCCATTCCCGCAACCGCTTTTGCAATATTTTTTATAACTAACTTATTTTCCGTTGATTACATTCTCAACAATAGCCAAAATTTCCTTTTCCTGCTGCAAAGCGGCGGCTTCAATGTCGGCTGCTTGCTTCAAAATGTCGGCCTTGAAGGCTTCATCTTTCAGACTTGCGGCATTAATCTTGACATTCAGATGCGCTCCCATGACGGCAGAACGGGCGCACAAAGCACCGACACCAGCATCGGAGACCGAGTTCGGGTTGCCGGTTTCGGCCATGGCGCGAACCACTTCAAAAGCGCTGAAAGCGGCTTTCATGGTACGGAAAGGAACCTCAGTAGCATACTTCGTGGCATCCTGAATGGCCTTTGAGCGGGCAGCCTTTTCTTCGTCGGTCTTCTTCGGCAGGCCGAAAGCATTCATAATGGTATTGAAAGCGTTGGTGTCTTCATCAACAAGTGCCAGCAGGGCGTCTTTGACCTGCTGTCCTCTGTATGCCCAATCGGAGAATGTCTCCCAGCTGGAATCCCAACCCGGTTTATGTGAAGAGAGGTTGGCTACCATAGTGCCGAGGGCTGCACCAAGCGCACCCATATAGGCAGAGATGGAACCACCGCCAGGAGCAGGACTTTCAGAGGCAGTCTCGTTGGCGAAACCAGTACAGGTCATGTCAACAAGCTTAGGCGTTTTGTCTTCTTTGGCTAACAGATATTCAATGACTTTTTCTTCCGGATTGAACGGCTTGAGATCATCAAGTCCCATGGACTTAACGGCAATCTTGATGATTTCGGCTTCGTCAATACCGATAGAACGGTGTTGTTTTTCCAAATAATAGATGCCGGCGTCAATGAGCACTTTTTTCGGGATTAAACCGACAATCTCAGCACCTGTGACGCGGATGCCGCGCTTGGCAGCCTTGGCGGTTACTTC
>CALGBV010000124.1 GCA_937884015.1 uncultured Bacteroidales bacterium | reverse complement strand
AATCCTATTATCACTCTTCCTATTCGCATCACTTTCGCTTTGGGCACAATCTCCCGTTGCCATAGGCGACATAGTCTGCACGGATGGAAGCACAGTTAAGCCTAATGAATTTGCGACTTCAGGCAAGACCGCTTTGGGCATCGTGTTTTATGTTGACGAAACCGACACCCACGGATGGGCCGTTGCGCTACAAGACCAATCCCACTCCATCAAGTGGTGTACTTCGACATATTACGGGACCGATATTCCCGCTCTTACGAATTATGCGGATGCCCGTCAAGCCATACACGATTTGGATGGCGACTATAACACCGGAATCCTGCGCAATTTCACAGGAAGCAGCAGTAACTTCCCTGCCGCATGGGCCGTCGACTATGACCATGGATGGTACCTTCCAAGCGGAGGACAGCTGAGACACATGTTTTCCTACTATCCCGAAATCAACCAATCCCTGCAAATCGTCGGCGGAGAATTGATTGCTTATGACAGAGACAACTATTACTGGTCATCAACAGAATACACTGGATACCATGCTTACGACATGAATGCAGGAGGCAGTCTTGGCGATTATGTCAAAGACAATCACTCCAACTACCCGCCTTCGGGCATCAGCGTTCGGCAAATCAGAGACTTTGAGATTTCCACTCCCATTCCTTCCTCCCACCACCTCGGCGAGCTCATCACCAACGAAGACGGCAGCCAAGGCATATTGTTTTACATCGCTCCCGACCAAAATGATGGTTGGATGGTAGCGCTTGAAGACGCTTCTACATCCGCAATTTGGGGCAACGACGGTAATATTATCCATTTGGCAGACCAAACATGCAACAGGCCCTTCGGATTATTATTAGACGAAACCGATGGTTTTTCAAACACCAACCTCATACGAAACTATCAGAACAACCCCAACACGGCTGCCGGAGTAACCGACTTTGGCAACGGATGGTATCTTCCTACAGCCGGACAACTTGCCAAACTCTTTGGTTCCCTGGCCTTCATTGAAGACGAGTTGGAACAATACGGGAGTACCTTTGCCAATGAATATTATTGGAGCAGTTCGGAAGCCTCCAGCAGCCAGGCCTTTGCCCTGACATTCAAGCCCGCAGCTAATGTCAGAGCAGGCAGTTTTGTTCTGTGCGACAAAGTCAACACCTACCGTGTCCGTGCCGTCAGGAACATTCATTTGGATTGCGTTCCGCAATACTACGATCTCAATATCTCAGCTTGCCAAAACTACAAATGGAACGATATGGTTTACACGGAAAGCGGAGACTACACCCATACATTTACCGACCAAAACGGTTGCGACAGCATTGTCACCCTGCATTTGACAATCGCCGAGACAATCTACAACACCATTTCCCAATCGACCTGCGATGAATACGAATGGAACGGAATAACCTACACCGAGCCAGGCTCTTATCAGCAGTCGTTCACAACCGCTGACGGATGCGACAGCATCGTCACACTAAACCTTAGCTTCGACGGAATCATAGAAATGACACACGAATTCACCTCCTGCGATTCATTCACCTACCACGGCGAAACCTACGAGCAAAGCGGCGTGTACTCGCAACTTGTTCCCGGTTCAGCCGGCTGCGACACGCTTGCAACGCTTCGGCTGCACATCATTACGACGCCACACGGCACCATCGAAGGCCCCATACAAGTTTATGCCGCAACCGATCTGGTTACAGGACTTTACGGATACCACCTCGACCTGCAATCACAGCCTTACACCTCCGTCACCTGGCTGATTGACAACGAGCAATGGCTCCTGTATCCCGATGGCGACAACTGCCAAGTCTATGTCACCACACCTTACAGCGCAACGTTGACGGCAATCGTCGAATACAAAGGCTGCATCTCGGAATGCACCTTGACGATAAACGCCACCTATTTCGATGTGGAAGAGCAAGAGGAAAATCTTGTCAGCATCTACCCTAATCCTGCCAACGGCAGCATCAACATTGCAGGCGAAGGCATCGAAGAAGTCAAGATTTACAACCTGTTAGGGCAGAACGTCCTTTCACGGCAAGGCGACGGCTGCAATAACGTCCAGATTAGCACAAGCGGTTTGGATGCTGCCATTTACCTTATGGAAATCAGCACGCAACGCGGGAAGACGGTTAAACGGGTTGCCATCATTAAATAAAACGACATCAGAAGAAGACAATCATAGCCATGAAAAGAATCCTATTATCACTCTTCCTATTCGCATCACTTTCGCTTTGGGCACAATCTCCCATTGCCATCGGCGACATACTCTGCACGGATGGAAGCACAGTTAAGCCAAATGAATTTGCGGCCTCAGGCAAGACCGCTTTGGGCATCGTGTTTTATGTTGACAGCAGTCACCAACATGGTTGGGCTGTCCATCCGGAATACCAAGGAACAACGATTTGGGGCGATAGCCATATCGACATACCAGGTTTAGCCAACTTCAGGAAATTCTGCGATGCCATCCAAGACACTGACGGCTACACCAACACAAGCATCATCAGAGATTGCGGCGACGCATCAACTTTCCCCGCAGCGTGGGCTGTCGATTTCGAAAACGGCTGGTATCTGCCCGCTGCCGGACAATTTCGACAACTCTACGGTTACATCCCCGAAATCAACCGATCATTAAACATCGTTGGCGGAGAGCCTTTCTTACTATCACCGGATTGGTTGGTTTGGACCTCAACAGAATGTGACGGAGCAAACGCCTGGGACATCAGTTATCTTGGTTCGGAAGGTCACATTAAAAAAGGAAACCATAGTTTTCATGTTCGCGCCGTAAGATCTTTCTAAACGCCCGTCATTATGAAGCACCTCTTTTCCATACTTGTTACAATTCTATTCACAGCATCCATCGCGACAGCCCAGAACTATGAGATTGGCGATTTGATTACCAATCCAGACGGCAGTCAAGGCATCGTTTTCTACGTCAACGAAGACCGCACGAACGGCTGGATGCTAGCCTTAAACGATTTGGAGATCAACAAATGCGGCTATCTGAACCATATTCCATACATTCCAGGCATTGACAATCCGAACGACCTGCTCGAAGAAACGGATGGCTATTGGAACACAGGCCGCTACAGGGATTTTCATCACGACTATGTTTGGAGTTATGGTGCCGGCATGGTTGATTACGATAACGGTTGGTACATCCCGACTGCGGGACAACTCATGAAACTGTGTTGCGTCATAAACATAATCAACGAGAGGCTGGAGCAAGTTGGAGGAACGAGATTGCTACAGCAATACTATTGTTCCAGTTCCGAGCCACCAGGAGATGCCTTAGTCTGGATGGTCGACCTGGGTTGCAGCAATCATGATTGGGGCGGGCAATTCGACATTCGCGAAAAG
This sequence comes from uncultured Bacteroidales bacterium, assembly GCA_937884015.1. Lineage (GTDB taxonomy): Bacteria > Bacteroidota > Bacteroidia > Bacteroidales > F082 > Limimorpha. The sequence goes on along the minus strand of CALGBV010000124.1, from coordinate 4,548 downwards.
AGAGAGACCGCCTATTTCAGAGCAGTAAAGGATATTGTTTTCTTCGAGAGGCTTCCTATCGTCGGAACAATTGATATTCCCGCCAGTATTTGCGAAGACGAACTGCTTCGTCCGCAAAGTCCAACGACTCAATACGCCCTCTCACATGGTTGGCAGATTTCGCCTGACGCAAATTTCACCAACCCGATTGACTACAACGGCGGATATTTAGACGTATCATACGACGGTTGGTTTTTGCGCTATTTTGCCTCCAACGACTTCGGAACGACATACAGCAATGTAGTTCCGATAAGCATTAGTCCCGCCTACTATAAAACATTCAGCGTCACAAGATGCAACGAATATGTCTGGAACGGAATCACCTACACGGAAAGCGGCACCTATTCGCAACTCATTACATCCTATCTTGGTTGTGACACACTTGCAACGCTTTATTTAGACATCATTCCGGCACCTCATGCTCCCATAGATGGCCCCGCACAAGTTTATGTCGCAACCGATTTGGTTGCCGGTCTTTACGAATATCATCTCGATTTAGGCACACAGCCTTACACTTCCATAACCTGGATTCTCGACAGCGAGGAATGGGGACTTACACCTCAAGGCACAAACTGCCAAGTCTATGTCGCCACACCTCAAAGCGCGACATTGAAAGCCATCATCGAAAACGACGGATGCGCTTCGGAAAGTACTTTAACGATAAACGCAAGTTATTTCGACATTGAAGAACATGACGAGAAGTTGGTTAGCGTTTATCCAAACCCTGCCAACGGCAGCATCAACATTGCGGGCGAAGGCATCGATGAAGTCAGGATTTACAACCTGTTAGGGCAAAACGTCCTTTCACAACAAGCCGACGGAAGCAATAACATCCAGATTAGCACAAGCAGTTTGGATGCAGCCATTTACCTTGTGGAAATCAGCACGCAACACGGGAAGACGGCTAAACGGATTGCCATCATTAAGTGATAGAGCATCACTTTTTCCGAACCACCAGGTTCATTGCCTTATCAATCAAATCATTGACTGATTGCGAGATTTTGAGTTTGTAAACAGCGACCAGACCCAAAGGCACAATCACGCAAGTCTTGACCAGACCGTCAACCAATGGTCCGATGGCGATATTGCCGATTTTTGAACTGCCGAACAAAGCGATGAAAGGCGTAGCAACCGTATTTCTCCAGACAAAATCGAGGCCAAACAAGACTGCCACGAGAAGCGTAACGGTAATGTGTTTCCTTTCCAAAGGCAAAGTCCCGATTTTCAACTTGATAAGGAGAAGCAAGAGCGAGTAATGCACCACGTAGGCAAAGAGCGTTGCCAAAGCTGCGCCATTCATGCCCCAAACCTGAATGAGTTCGCGGTTCAGATACCAGGCTAAGACTGTCAGCAAAATGGTGAAAAACAGCGAATAATAATAGATTTTCGAATAGCTGAGCACCGTCACGCCGACACTCAAAGTGGAGTTTATCAAACGGCTGAAACACAAGATGAAAACCACCCATTTGCCCGCCTGATAAACGTTTCCGTTTGGCATAAGGCCGTAAATCAAATCAATGTTAATCCAAATGATGAGGAAAATGAAAGCCCCGACCAGATACTGGTGCAGCGAAACACTCTTGCAAATACGGTCAGCCTCGGCAATATTATTGTCGGCCATGGCTTGCGAAATCTGAGGTTTTGCTATCGAACCTAAGGATCGGTAAGGCATCTCGACCAAAGTGGCAATGTAAATGGCAATGGCGAAAATGCCACCCATAGCCAGGCCTTCCTTTCCGCTGACAAAAAAGCGGTTCAGCAGCGGCGTAATGTTACCTGCCAAAGCCGAAGCCACAAGGAAAACCGTGTAAATCAGGAAGTCGCGTTTCAGTTTTGGCGTAATGAAGCCCTTTTCTATCTTGAACGAAACACGCTGCAAAGTGAACAGATAAATGATATTCACGATGGTGGCAATGCCATACGAAGCGCAAAACGCGATGACCATTCCCGTCAGCGAGATGATGCGATAACCGTAAAGCACATAAATGACAAGTGCCATCACACGCAACCCGACTTCGCGGATGAAGCGCGGCACGACGACTCGCATCAAAAGGTTGGAATTGGTCTCAAAGACAGAGATATAGAGCATTAAAAACGCCAACGGAATCACAAAATAGATGTAATCGACAAACAAGGCCGACTTCTTCGAGAAATAGGCGACAACCGGATTGCGGAAAGCGAAAAACAAAGCCAGAAACAGCACGAAACCGACCAAAGGCACGAGCAGCGTCCACCCGAAAAACCCATGATCCTTTGAATTTTCATCCTTGAACGCCGGATAATAGCGCATGGCAGAGGTGCAAGTGCCCAACTGCGCCAGACCCGACAGCAGAATGGCCGTTTGCAAAAGCAAATCCATCAAGCCGACTTCCTCGGTGGTAAGCAGTTTGGTCTGTACGAAAAACGTCGTAAAGATGCCAACCGCCACTCCAAGATAGGTCGCCAAGGTGCCTTTTATGCTCTGTCGTGCTACTATGCCCATTGTTCAGTTAGGAGTTAGGAGTTAGCAGGATTTGCAGTGATACGATTTGCCGCATCTGACGGTATAACCATATCATCATCATTTGCAGCGCCGCCTTTCAGTTCCTGTTCGACGAAAGCGCTGTAAGCCTTGATAATCAGGTTACAATCTTTCTTTTCCTCATTCAGCTTATCGATGAGTTCCTGCTTTTCCATAATCACTTTCTGCAAATTGGCGATTTTCCTATCACGTTCCTCATTTTCACGCGTAAACACCTGAATGCGTTTTTTCAAGTCATCGATGACAATCTGTTTTTTTCTGTCATTGTTTTCTTCCGAACTCAACCTGTCGGTCTTACGGCGGATGCTGGAATTCAAGTCGTTGCCAGCCAATATGACTATGGCAAGAATCCATATCCAAAGCATCAGGATGATTAATGTTCCAATGGAACCGTAAAGTGCATTATAGCGCGAGAAATTTGAAATATAGAAGTTAAAGCCAAGTGTAGCAACGATAAACAAGCCCGTAGTCAAAATGGAACCAGGACTGAAAATGACGAAATTGCGGTATTTTTTCCCATTCCTCCCAGGATGTTTCAATTCCTTGCGGTAATGCTCGTTAAACTTCACATTGCCAAAATAATACAGTGTTGCAACCGTAAAGCATAAGGCAATAACCGTGACTATCCAACGCAACAGATTAAAGAGGAACAGCACAAAACCGCCCTTCAAAAGTTCATGCTCAACAAGATATCTCAACCCAAAGCCGCCAACCGAAATCATGACGATGGAAACGACAATCAATGCGCCGAGAATGAGCAGCATGATGATGGCGAAGACCCTTTGCTGCAACCAACTTTTCAACGTGAGTTTCTTTTCTCGAAGATAATCGGCATACACATTGCGGAAACCGTTGAAAAAAGCCACCACGCCACTCGAACCGAAGACCAAGCACAAGACGATACTTGCCGAAAGCAAGCCTTCATGCGACTGGTTCATGATGCCGTCAATGGTTTCGTTCACGAAATTCAATGTTCCCGAAGGCAGGAACGAATCCTGTATGAATCTCATTACCAAATCATCGAGATGAGGAATCGGGATGTAGGGTATCAGGGTGAAAAAGAACAAGATAAGTGGGAACAAAGCGAGGAAGAAATTGAAAGCCACACCTGCGGCACGGTCCAAGGTACGGCCTTTGGTGAAATTCTTGAAAAAGTCCAAAAGCACATCCAAGGCAGGGATTTTCGTTCCCGGGAAACGCAAGATACGGATTTTGTTGTCGTCCTTATAATACCATGCCCGCAAATCATCGGTTTTGGTTTTCGCCCAAGTCACGATTTTGCCTTTTTCCTTCTTTTGCTCGTCATTTGCCATAACGCTAACTTTTTACGCTGCAAAATTAGTTTTTTTTGGAGCAAATAATTTATTTTTGCAAACATTATGAATAACGAGACCATAACACACGAAGGAATCATCACAAAAATCGGCAGTGACGATTTGGAAATCAGGATTTTATCGAAAAGCGCCTGTGCGGCCTGCCATGCCCAAAGCGCCTGCTCAATGAGCGACATGAAAGAGAAAAACCTCACCGTGCCGCGCCCGAAAAACCGCAATTTCCAACTGATGCAGCAAGTCAATGTCAGGATGAAAGTGAGCCAAGGCAACAAGGCCGCCATTCTCGGCTACCTGCTGCCCTTCATCTTACTGATGGCCGTACTTTTCACGCTCATCGGCTGCGGCCTCGGCGAAGGGCTGTCGGCCCTATGCAGCATTGCCGCGCTCATACCTTATTATATTATACTTTACCTCCGCCGCGACAAACTGAAAAAGCAGTTTGAATACGAAATCGAATAAAACTCCAAAACTTCATCCCTTATCCACACTATATCAGAGACATACATTCTATCGAAGAAAAAAATCGAAAAAAAATCTTTGTCAAAAAACGAAGATTCCATATTTTTGTATGATTTTTTGCTTTCAAGCAAGCACATCAATCATTTTATACTAAATCAGAACATTAACCCTCAAAACTATTAAAAAAGTGAACAA
>CALGBV010000123.1 GCA_937884015.1 uncultured Bacteroidales bacterium | reverse complement strand
AACATTGTTTTAGCATTTTTTCTTGTGGTTGCAATCAAATCAAATCTTTCCACGTGAATTGTGCTGCAAAAATACGGCTTTTTCGTGAATTGGCAAGGGTATTCGCTAAATTATTTGTTAATAGATGCCGTCGGTGATATTAATGAGTCTATTGGAAAGTTGAGACGCACGGCCGTGCGTCTTTACGTTCCAAGGGTAATTCATATTAATAAGGTGTTCTCATTTTGCTGAATGTCATTCTTGTTTTTGGGTTTTGTTGATGAGGCGAAACATTTTCTTGAAAAAACGCTTGACTTATCGTTTTTATTTGTAATTTCGTGCAACTTTTTGTGCAAAGCGAATTATCAACTTATAAATACAGAAATTATGCAAAACATTGATTGGGCCAATTTGACATTCGGCTATTATCCAACAAATTACAATGTCCGTTGCTACTATCGTAACGGTCAGTGGGGCGAACTTGAAGTCAGTTCAGAAACCACCATCAACATTCACATGGCTGCTACTTGCCTGCACTATGGTCAGGAAGCTTTCGAAGGCATGAAGGCTTTCCGCGGCAAGGATGGCAAAGTACGTATCTTCCGCATGGACGAAAACGGCAAGCGTCTGCAATCATCATGCGATGGCATCATGATGGCTAAGCTGCCTCTCGAAAAGTTCGAAGAAGCTATCGTTAAGGTCGTTAAGCTGAATGCTGAATTCATCCCACCATACGAAACTGGCGCATCTCTCTATATTCGTCCATTGCTGATTGGTACAGGCGCCCGCGTTGGTGTGAAACCAGCTGATGAATATCTGTTCCTCGTGTTCGTTACCCCAGTCGGTCCTTACTTCAAGGGCGGCTTCATGGCTAACCCATACGTTATCACTCGCAAGTACGACCGTTCGGCTCCTCTCGGAACTGGTATCTACAAGGTCGGTGGCAACTATGCAGCTTCCATGCGCGCTCACGTCGAAGCTTGCCACGGCGGTCAGTATGCCTGCGAATTCTATCTCGATGCAAAGGAAAAGAAGTATATCGACGAAGCTGGCGCTGCTAACTTCTTCGCTATCAAGGATAACACATACATCACTCCTAAATCGACATCAATTCTTCCTTCCATCACCAACAAGAGCTTGATGCAGATCGCTGAAAGCCTTGGCATGAAGGTTGAACGCCGTCAGATTGCTGAAGAAGAATTGGCTACATTCGAAGAAGCCGGCGCTTGCGGCACCGCAGCTGTCATCAGCCCAATCTCACGCATCGATGATCCGGAAACCGGCAAGTCATACGTTTTCGGTGATGGTCAGCCTGGCAAACAGAGCGAAAAACTCTACAACAAACTCCGTGGCATTCAGTATGGAACTGAACCAGACGAATTCGGCTGGATTACCATCGTTGAAGGCATTTAATTGAATAGAAATAAAATAATAGCGAGCAATCGCAGAAGATGTGCCTCTTTACAGGGGCACATTTTTTTTTGCCTATTTTTGAAAAAATGTGTCTATCTATTGAAACAATGTATTATTTTTGTACCCAAATAGATTCATTAATTAAATTCAATAACTATGAAGAAAATTTTCCTCGCCTTAATGGCAGTGCTGGCTTTTTCTTTTTCACTGAAAGCACAGCAGTACGTTTCGACGACTCCGTCAAACAGAAACGTCATCCTTGAAGAATTCACTGGCCGTAACTGCGGTTATTGCACCGACGGTCACAGAATTGGTAACGAAATCATGGCCGAATTTCCTGGCAGATTCTGGGCAATCAACATTCATGATGGTGGATATGCTCCAACCTCATATCCTAACTTCAATACGACTGATGGTCATACCATTGCTTCTGGTTTCAGCATCAGCGGTTATCCTACAGGTAATGTCAACCGTTCATCTTCTGCTTGCCAGGATAGAGGCCAGTGGAGAAGTATCGCTGTCCAGCAGATGGGTCAGGCTGCCGAATGTAACATTGGCGGTATGGTTGTCGTGAATCCAACTTCACGCATTGCATCCATCACTGTTGAAGTTTATTACACTGGCAACAGCACAGCCGATGAAAACTACTTGACTGTTGTCATGCTTCAGGACAGTATTCTTGGTTCACAGGCCGACTATGGCAACTACAACCCTACCCAATGGGTCGGTAGCCAATATAAGCACATGCATATCTTCCGCGATGTGGTGAACAGCACCAGCGCATGGGGCGATGCCATTTCCCCAACCACGCAGGGCACTTTAATTACCCGCACCTACACATACGAAATTCCTGAAACAATTGGTTCACCAAACGGTGTTGATGTCGACCTCGACAGAATCTTGTTCATTGCATACGTTACCGAACGTTTCCAAGGCACTCCAACCCGTCCGGTACTGACAGCTAATGAACTGGATAAGGTGACTGGTTCTGACGAACCTATTTTCCCATTCATAAAGAGCGTTGCTCAGGAAGCAGCAAGCACTTGTACGCATAGCAAGATTGTCAATGTTAAAGTCCAAAACGGCGGTACCGAAACCTTGACATCACTGAAACTCGAAGCCGAAATTGAAGGCGAAACCGTTTCAGTGGGTTGGGAAGGCGAACTTCCTCAGTATGGTATCGAAATAATTGAAATTCCTGTTGAAGTTTCATTTGGTTCACATGCCATCAATGTGAGCATTATCGAAGCCAATGGCACTCCTTTCTCAGCTGAATCAAGTGCAACTGTCAGCTGCCAGGAATGGACTGATGTTGAAATCGATGGCGAAGAAACCGAAATCGAACTGCAGCTCATGCAAGACAAGTTCGGCAACCAGATCACTTGGGAAGCTACCGCTTCTGATGGCACTGTCCTCGCATCAGGTGGCCCATACGCAATGCTGATGGGTGGCACAGGCACACAACTCCACATCGAACGTTTCCCAGTTCCTGCAAACGAATGCGTTAAGTTCTCAATTTATGACAATGTCGGTAATGGCATGTGCTGCTCATACGGCCATGGTTATTATATCCTTTATGATGCAAACGACAATGTTATTTTTGGTGATGAAGATGATGGCGAATTTGGCAGCGAAGCTTCTACTCTGATTTCAGTCAAGGGCCAAAATCCTCAAGCTACAGTTGGTGAAACTGAAGTTGAAATGGTCACTGAAATTGACGCTAATTTCATCAGTTCATTGGATTATGTCGGTTATCCTGATGAAGTCGGTTTCGAATACAGAAAGGTTACAAGTTCAACTGTAAATACTGTTATCGGTAGAATCAACGAATTCAAACAAATCCTGGGTTCTGTTGAAGGCCTTGATGAAGCAAGCATCTATATGGTTAAGGCTTACGCCGTCATCGAGGGTCAGACCGTTTACGGCCCAGAAGCTACCTTCAACACTGGTACTACTGGCGTCAATGAATTTGAAAACAGCGTGAAGATTTATCCTAACCCTGCATCGGATGTGCTGAACGTGGCAGGCGAAAACATTGCCAACGTTGAGGTTTACAATGCTATGGGTCAGCTCGTTCTTTCACAGGAAGTTGCTGATGGTCAGGCTCAAATCAGCACGAGTAGCATGAACAGCGGCATCTATTTCATCCGCATCTACTCTCAGAACGGTGAAATGCAGACCAGAATGTTCTCAGTTGCCAAGTAATTTGAGTTACTTGTTATAATCAAAAAAGCCGCCTCGGTTCGGGGCGGCTTTTTGATTATGCGATGAGATTAATCCAACATTTTGTGGAACGTAAAGACGCACGGCCGTGCGTCTCTACATACCCAAAATCAATTGAATGTCAAAGTTGTTTTCATATAATCCCTTTTTCTTTCAGCAGAACAGCCATCTGTTCCTGCAATTCCTTAGCCTTTTCGCCGGCGCGGATGGCGAAATCACTGCCATTGGAAGCGTAAATGATGCCTCTTGACGAGTTGACGAGCAGACCACATTCATTGTTCAGTCCGTTTTTGGCAACAGCTTGCAAGTCGCCGCCCTGTGCGCCAACGCCTGGCACTAAGAAGAAATAATCGGGCAACATCTTGCGGATTTCGCCCAATTCTTCAGGGTGTGTTGCGCCAACCACAAACATCATCTTTTCGGAGGCGGCCCAAGTGGTTGCGGTTTGCAGCACCTGCTGGTGCAGCATCTTGTCGCCAACACTGAGATATTGGAAATCCTTTGAGCCGGCATTGGAAGTCAGGGCCAGAAGAACGACCCATTTGTCTTCAAAGTTGAGGAAAGGCTCGACGGAATCCTTGCCCATGTAAGGTGCCACGGTGAGGGCATCGGCTTTCAGTGTGTTGAAGAATGCCTTGGCATAGTTGGCGGAGGTGTTGCCAATGTCGCCGCGTTTTGCATCGGCTATGACGAAGATTTCAGGATAGTTGTTGTGAATGTACTGAATGGTGCGTTCCAGACTCAGCCAGCCTTTTGTGCCATACACTTCGTAGAAAGCCGTGTTGGGCTTGTATGCAACGGCATATTTCGCTGTCTTGTTGATAATCTGCTTATTAAACTCGAAGACTGGGTCTTCCATAGCCAATAATTCCTGAGGAATCTTGTTGATGTCGGTGTCCAAGCCAACGCACAAAAACGATTGTTTCTGCTTGATTTGTTCAAAAAGTTGTGATTTATTCATGGTGTTGTGTTATGATTCAATGTTTTCCTTCAGTCGTTCCGCGTTTTCGGCCATTTGCAGTTTTTCGATGATTTCGTTGAGGTCGCCATCCATCACTGCGGAGAGGTTGTAGACGGTGAGGCCTTCGACGCGGTGGTCGGTGACGCGCCCTTGCGGATAGTTGTAGGTGCGAATCTTGGCCGAACGGTCGCCGGTTGAGACCATGGTCTTGCGCTTTGCCGAAATGTCGTTGATATATTTCTGGTATTCCATGTCGTAGATGCGGGTGCGCAAACGCGACAAGGCTCTTTCCTTGTTCTTGGGCTGGTCGCGGGTCTCGGTACATTCTATCAGGATTTCCTCCGATTCGCCTGTGTTCGGGTTCTTCCAAACGTAGCGCAGTCGCACACCCGATTCAACCTTGTTCACATTCTGCCCGCCGGCACCACTCGAACGGAAGGTGTCCCATTTGATTTCGCCTTCGTTGATTTCAACATCAAATTCCTCTGCTTCAGGCAAAACCGCAACCGATGCCGCCGAAGTGTGGATGCGGCCTTGGGTCTCGGTCTTCGGCACGCGCTGCACGCGGTGAACGCCCGATTCAAATTTCAGGATCCCGTAAACGCCGTTGCCCGTCACGTTGAAGTCGATTTCCTTGTAGCCGCCGCTGGCGCCTTCGCTGACGGAAGTGATTTCAATCTTCCAGCCTTTGGCTTCG
>CALGBV010000122.1 GCA_937884015.1 uncultured Bacteroidales bacterium | reverse complement strand
GGTGTCCTTGTCGCCAAGAGAGGCTGCCATCTGCGACACGGTCCAATCGTCGTAGGCATATTCCAGTGTCTTTGAGGTGCCTTCACCTTCCATGTCAATTGGCAGGAAACCATATTGCGCGTAAGGCTTCAAACCGAAAGCATCGCGTTTTGAGCAAGCCACCATGGCTTCCAAAGCCTTTTCGGCATCGAAATCGCGAATGCCATTGAAATAAGCATCGGCGATGACCGGAATGGCGTGATTGCCAATCATGCAATAGGTTTCGTTGGCAGCCAATTCCCAGACCGGAAGCACACCGCCTGTCTCGTAATTATTAATAAAGGTGTTGATGAAATCGAGGGTGCGTTCACGCTGCATCAGGCTGAACAGCGGGTGCAGACTGCGGAAAGTGTCCCACAATGAGAACACCGTATAAACTGGTCTTTCCGACTGATGAACCTGCAAATCGTGGGCGCGGTAACGGCCATCGGCATCGCTGAAAAGGTTAGGCGCGACCATGGTGTGATACAAAGCCGAATAAAAAACGGTCTTGTCGCTTTCCGAATTGCCTTGCACATCGTAGCGTTTCAGTTCGGTGTTCCATTTGTCGTAGGCTTTCTGTGCCAAAGCATCGAAATCGAAATCGCCATCGGCAAGTTCATTCTTCAAGTTGTTCTTTGCACCATCCACATCGACGGCTGACAAGGCGATGCGCATCACAATCTGCTCACCTTCCTCGGTATCGAAATCGAAATAAGCCTTGATGTTGTCGCTTTGCAAAGTGCCATCGTTATCAGCAATGGCGCCGTGGTCAAACATCGAATAAGCCTTGAAAGGTTTTGAAAATTCGGCATAGAAATAAAGGTATTGGTCTTTTGCCCAGTCCCTTGTGCGGCGGAAACCGCTGATGGCGTTTTCGCCTTCAATGGTCAGTGAGGATTCGTAGACATCCTCGTCATCGACGCCTTCCACCAAATCGAGCAGCACATGGGCATCAGCCGATTGCGGGAAAGTGTAGCGGTGCATACCCACGCGGTCGCCCGTGGTGAGTTCCACCTTCACATTATAGTCATCCAAAAGGACAGAATAATAGCCGGCCTTGGCATCCTCGTTTTCGTGATTGAATGATGAACGATAACCCGTCTTGGTATCTTCGGCAATGCCTTTGTCCAGTTTCACTTCGCCGACAATAGGCATGAAACGGAAATCGCCATAATCGGCGCAGCCCGTACCGCTAAGATGGGTATGGCTGAAGCCCAAAATGGTATTGTCGGAGGTGTGATAGCCCGAACAGCCGTCCCAGTCGTTCATACGCGTATCGGGGCTTAGCTGCACCATGCCGAAAGGCACCGTAGCGCCAGGGAAAGTATGGCCGTGACCGCCAGTGCCGATAAACGGGTCGACGTAAGCAGCGGCATCTTCAATAGGATTGACTTCTTGTTTTGTCTGACATGCTACCAAAAGGAGGAGCATCAAAGGGAGGATAAGTTTCTTCATAGTTGATACAATTTAATTTGCAAAACTACATAAATTTCCGAGTCTTGCAAACAAAATAAAAAGTGATTATATGCTTTATGACCCATGTTGGCTGCCAAAGTCTTGTCAGTCGGCGGGCAGCATTTCGATTAGATACGATAAGTTGACAAAACAAAAGAAGTTGTTTTTTCGACCTTATTATGACAAATCATAACGCCCGTTTTTATACAACAAACTTATTATCAGCAATATAACAAAATTCATTTTGTCAAAAAATCATTTGTCATTTTGTCACAATAAG
>CALGBV010000121.1 GCA_937884015.1 uncultured Bacteroidales bacterium | reverse complement strand
GAACCGACCCGTGCAGGCCGTGCTATCCAGGAGTTTGTCGATGCTCACCTGAGCAACTGGTTCGTGCGTCTGTCACGCCGCCGTTTCTGGAGAAGCGACGATGCCAAGGACAAACTTTCGGCTTACCAGACACTTTACACCTGCTTGGAAATCGTGGCTCGTTTGTCGTCACCAATCGCTCCGTTCTTCAGCGATCAGTTGTTCCGCGACCTGAATAGAGCTACTGGCAGAAACGCTGCCGAATCCGTCCATTTGACCGACTTCCCAGTTGCTGACGAAAAACTCATCGACAAGGCTTTGGAAGGCAGAATGGAAGCCGCTCAGCTGATTTCATCTCTGGTGCTCTCGCTGCGTAAGAAAGCCAATATCCGCGTGCGTCAGCCATTGTCGAAGATTATGATTCCGGTTGCCGACGACGAACAGAAAGCCCAATTGGAAAAGATTTCGCACCTGATTATGAGCGAAGTCAACATTAAGGGCATTGATTTCCTGTCGGCTGACAATAATGTTTTGGTGAAGAGCGTGAAACCGAACTTCAAGACTTTGGGACCACGTTACGGCAAGCAGATGAAGCAGATTTCCGCTTTCTTTGCTAACATGACACAGGAGCAAATCCACGAGTTTGAGAAGAACAACGGCGCTCATCTTGATGTTGATGGCGTTTCGGTTGACTTGGTCCTTGAAGATGCCTTGATTTCGACTCAGGATATTCCGGGTTGGGCAGTGACATCGCAAGACGACATGACCGTTGCCCTCGATATGACCATCACCGATGAACTGTTGCAGGAAGGTCTGGCCCGCGAAATCGTGAACCGTGTCCAGAATCTGCGTAAGACCACAGGCTTTGAAGTCACCGACCGCATCGAACTGCTCATCGAAAAGAACGATGACTTGAATGCTGCCGTTGAAAAATTCGGTTCCTACATTTGCGCCGAAACTCTGGCCATCATCACCATGGTTGACCAACTTGGCGGCGTTGAACCTGACGAACTGACTGAAAACATCAGTGTGAAACTGAAGATTCAGAAAGCGAAATAATCTGATTTTGCTGCTTTTACCTTCAATTAATGTAGGTCTGCTACAGTTAATTTGGGTAAAAGCAGCAAATTTTTTTCAGCATATTGATATTTTTGCTATTTTAGCGAAAATATTTTGAGACTATAAACCAATTAAATTGCATCAATATGAACAGCGATAATAACAACATCCAGCAAGTGCGCTACTCCGATGAGGAACTGGAAGAATTCAAGGTTTTGATTCTTGAAAAACTTGCTCAGGCAAAGGAAAGTCTGGAAACATTGAACGCCAACCTTACGGGTGGAGAACACAGCACCGATGATACCGCCCCGACTTTCAAGATTTTGGAAGAAGGTCAAGCAGTGGCTCAGAAAGAGGAAAACGCAAAACTAGTCGCACGTCAGGAGAAATACATCCGCGACCTTGAATTTGCCTTGATGCGCATCGAGAACAAGACTTACGGCGTGTGCTCCGTGACAGGCAAACTGATTCCAAAGGAAAGATTGCGCTGTGTGCCGATTACGACAAAATGTATTGAAGCAAAACTGAACGAGAAAAAGAGAAAGTGAAAAAAACTGGTTCTCACGGCTTTGCGAAGTCGTTTTTAGTTATTTTTATTGTGCTGCTTATCGACCAAATTCTGAAGATTTGGGTCAAGTTGCACATGACCATCGGTCAAGAGATTTCGATATTTGGCAATTGGTTCAAGCTGCTGTTTGTCGAAAACAACGGCATGGCTTTCGGTTGGCTCGATGGTGGTAGCATGAAGCTGGTTCTGAGTATTTTCAGAATATTGGCAGTCATTGCTTTGTTTATTGTTTTAATTCGCCTTTCAAGGAAAAACACCAAGTTTGGTGTCTTGTTTGGCATTTCACTGATTACCGCCGGTGCTATTGGAAATATCATCGACAGTGTGTTTTACGGACAGATTTTCAGCGAAAGCACGTTTACTCAGTTGGCTTCTTTATTTCCTGATGGCGGCGGTTATGCAGGCTGGCTGCATGGTAAAGTCGTTGATATGCTGTATTTTCCAATTATCGACGTGGCGCGCGACAATGCTTCCTGGCTGCCCGAATTTTTCTTTGGTCCTGACGACCATTTCATTTTCTTCCGTCCGATTTTCAATTTTGCTGACTCAGCCATCACCGTTGGCGTGTTCTATATGCTGATTTTCCAATGGAAGTGGTTGAAAAACATTTGATTGAAGTTATGAGTTATTGTTGTCAGTTGTCGGTTATCGGTTTTCAGTTATCAGTTAATAGTTATCGTCCACAGTAATTAAGTAGATAAGCAAAATTAGTTTACATATTAATTCGTTGCTTCGACAAGCTCAGCAAGCTGATTTGCAGCTCATTGAGCTTGTCGAAATGAGAAGATTCATTTTGCAGTATAATTTTGAACAGTTACTTAAACGATTAAACAATTAAACAATTAAATATGGCAAATTTCAATATCCGTCAAGCACAGCCCGACGATACGGCTTTGATTTTGAGTTTCATCAAGAAACTTGCAGAATACGAAAAGTGTTCAGATGAAGTAATCGCTGACGAACCAACACTTTACAA
>CALGBV010000120.1 GCA_937884015.1 uncultured Bacteroidales bacterium | reverse complement strand
CAGCGACCTCACACTGGAGTACGACCACATCACTCTTACTGTAGGTTCGGCCGCCGATTGGGAAAGATACGAATTCGACACACCTTTCGACTATGAAGGTGGCCGCAACCTCGTTGTCTGCGTCTGCAAACAGCAATCGAGCTACAGCTCGACGCTGCAATACTGCAGAATGAGCTCCACAGCAGCTTCCATCTACCGTCAGAGCGACAGCTCCACCAACTATGCCGATCCTAACGATGGTACTGGTGGCACGCTGTATGATCAGAGAAACCAGATCGTGCTCGAATTCACGACTGAAGGTGGCGCCAACCTGGTGCTCACCCCAGATCCATTGGACCTCGGCGCACGAGCTAACAACTGCTACAACCGTGAGGTGAAGGCCACCCTGACCAACATGGGCGCTCCGGCCAACATCACGCACATGGATGTGGAAAATCCTTTCTTCGGCTACTACGGTGAAGGTTTGCCAGTAATGCTGAGCTTCGAGGAATCGACCAACTTCATGGCTACCACCGTTGGCCAAGGTCAAGGTCAAATGAATGGCAACTACGTTTTCGAATATAACGACGGCCGTACTGTTGCCACGTTCCCTGTAACCGCTTTCGCTTACGAACCAGTTAGCCCAGACGTTTGGGAATTGGCCCGCAACGTCAATTCATACCCTTACAGCGAAACCTTTACGCCTGCTTCGCAGAACCTCTACGACAACTACGACCTGCCAGGCGATAAGGAAGATGGCGAAGATGTCGTCTTCAAACTCACCTTCGACCACGACGTGTTGCTGAACGCTGACGTGGAAGGCACCAACGGCAAGATCGCCCTCTACAACACCGACTTCGGTGGCCAAGGTGGTCCTGGCGAAGAGAACTTCTATGCCGGCACATACGGCGACAACACCAAGGAGTTCATCTATGCCATCGGTAAAGGTGGTCCTAACGACGAAGCCAACATGTTGGCCCGTTTCGAGCCTTCAGATCCTCTCGGCACCATGGAATACATTGGCGTTGTCACTGCTCCTAACACCCTCTATGGTGGTGTGAAAATCGGTGACGAAATCTATGCCACCGGCCAATCAGGCGTCAACGCTCTGCTCAAGTACAACATGAACAATCTGGGCACATACACTACCCTTGCTTCAGGTGTCAATTGCTTGGCTATGGCCCAAGACCCTGTAACCGGCACTGTTTACATGGTTAAAAGCAGGTATCTCACAGATGTCAACTTACAGACAGGTGCAATCGGCAGCAATGTCAACGTCTATGTAGGTCAAACGTTTGGTGCCGGTATCGCCTTCAATGACGAAGGCCGCCTTTTCGGTATCCACACCAGTGACTACGTTAGCACTTTCTCTGAAATCAACGTCCAGACCGGTGCCGTCACCGACCTTTTCAATCTTCCTGATTTCGGTACTACCGGTTCAATGCGTGGTCTCATTTGGTCAAAGAAAAACCAAGTGTTCTACGGCAGCGCGGCTGGTTCAGGCGTTAGCTCACGCCAGTTCTTCGTCATCGATCCTAACGAAGGTCTGACTTCAACCACCTACGTTCCTGACCGTTGGTTCGAATTCCTGTCACTCGAACTCGTTGACATGTCAAGCCGCGACGGCTTAGTCAACGCTGGTGGTGACTATCCTATCAGTGGCCTGACTTTGAATGCCGGTAGTTACTACCTCGCAGCTTCATCAACAGCTGATTCATTCACAGTCAACATCAACCCTGAGACACTGCCTTGCGCTGAACAAACTACTGCTGTCGCTCCATTGGACGACGAAGACGGAGTCCAGCCTGCAGCTGTCAACCTCGAATGGCAACTCGGCAACTACACCACCGAATACCGTCTGGTCTTTGGCAGCACCTATTACTGCGAAGAAACCCTCGTTGACTGGACAACCGACCTCGCTACCAGCTACACCGTCACCGACCTCTTCAACAACACCAACTACTTCTGGAGAGTCGACACCCGTAACAGCGAGTGCGAAACCTTGGGTCAGGTCTGGGGCTTCACAACCACATTCAACGCTCCTACCAACCTGCACGCTACCAACACCAACGGTGCCAACATCTACGAAGGCGAAGCCCTCAACCTGGCTTGGACAGCCATCCAGGACCGCACCTTCCGCCAGTACAACATCTACCAGAATGGTGAACTCATCGGCAGCACGCCTCTCAACAGCAACACCACCACCTACACCGTCAACGGTCTGGACTATGACATGTACGGTTATGTGTTCTACGTCACAGCTGTTTACGATGAAGGCGAATCAGGTCCTAGCAACGAACTTTACGTCCACGTTTCCGGCAACGGCAGAGTTGCAGGTCACGTCTACGAACAGGACGGCGTCACCGGCATCGCTGGCGCTACCGTCACCATGACTGGCATTGACGAATTCGGTCGTCCTCACACCTACACCTTCACCACCGATGCTAACGGTTACTATCAGGGTGCAATCCTCGCTGGCGAATACGACGGCGTTGCTTCTTGCGACGGTTACCAGAGCGTGGCCTTCGACGGCAACCCGATTGGCATCGTCTACGGCGACCCAACTGATGACATCGACTACATCATGGACGAAGTGTTCACCCCAGTCGGTGAAGTCATCGCTGAATACTATCCGGATCCTGAAGATCCAGAAAGCCCATACGTAAAGGTTTACTGGAGCTGGAATGTTGTCAGCGCCATGATCGAAGACTTCGAGACCGGCGACTTCTCACAGTACGAATGGAACATCCCTGCACAGTATCCATTTGAAATCACGACCAACAACCCATACGAAGGTGCTTACTGCATGCAGTCAACCAACCATAACGTGGCTTCCTCAACCTCATCAATCGATGTCACCGTTGAAATCCCACGCGATGGTCTGATGAGCTTCTACAAGAGAATCTCCTGCG
>CALGBV010000119.1 GCA_937884015.1 uncultured Bacteroidales bacterium | reverse complement strand
CCTTGGCGGCGTCGCCAGCCGTGCGGTCGACGCAGACGACGAGAATCGCCTTGCCCGTGCCGGTCAGCGTGAACTCGGAGACCTCGCCCTTGTAGAGCTTCATCGCCGCGCGGGCGACCGCCATCTGGTTCTCGAAGGTGGACGCCGAGTTGCGGAGATCGGACACGCTGAAGACGATGTTGGTCGAAATGTCCTTGACGGCCTCGACGGCCGCCGCGCCCTTCGCGGCAATCGCCTCGACCTGCGCCTTGAACGCATCGGCCTTGGCGGCCTTGAGCGCGCGCGGACGGATGATCTCCTTCGCCTCCTCGAACGTCGGCGTGTGCTTGGCGCTAGTCTCGGCCTTCTCCACGAGCCAGACGGCCTTCGGCGAGGAGATGACCGCGTAGCGGAGGTCTTCGCTGGACGGATCCAGCTCGGCGACCGCCTCGGCGAACCCGTCGCATTCGGGCGCGACCTGGCGGGCGCGGACCATGAAGCCCTTCACGAAGCGCCGCTTTTCGATGCTGAAGGGCAGACAGTACATGAGGTTCTCCCCTTCGCCGACCGCGCCGAGCAGTTCGACGGCCGCTGGTGGCATTTCCCAAGTGTCGTATGCGTTGCGAATGAAGTCGTAAATGGCATGGTAATCGTTTCCGCCACAATCCGTTACGGTGAAGATTTCGGTCGGGACACCTTGTGCGATGCGGAACATGCGGATGCTGTCGGCCAACTGGATGAAATCGGGATTGTCGGGTGTGATGATTATGTATTCGCAACCGGTTTCGCGGTTTTCGTAGTGCTGGCGCAAACGCTTGCCATAGTCAATGCTTGGCAAGTCGTTGAAATTGAGAATGATGTCGCTCAAAATGTGATCCCATTCTTTGGTGCGGTAACGTGTGTCGCCAATTTCTTTTTCTCCGCCTTCAATGCTGACTTTCAGGTCGACTTCATCGTAAACGAGCAATTCCTTGGTCACGGGATTGTACTGAAAAGGCATGGCGTCCAGGGAGATGACGTTGATGCCGCGAATCGTCGTGGGATTGGAAAGCTGGAAAGGCGTCTCGGGATAAAAGGCGTTTTGACTGTAAATCTTTTGGTCTTTTTCGTGGATGACGAGCGAATTTTCGTTGTCCAATTGCGGCTGTGCGGCTGGAATGATGTCGACATTATTAATAAGGTGTGTCTTGACATTGCTGATTTCAAGTCGCGCCGTGGCGCCTTGAGGCAAAGCGACAAAGGTGCTGTGGCTGGGCAAATCGGGGGCTCCGGCGCAGTTCGGAAGATAAATGCCGCTGAGACTAATGGTTTGTCCTTCAGTGACTTCGCTCCGTTCAATGCTGACTTTGCTGATTTTGTGTCTTACGTTCAAGCCTTCATTGCTTTTCCCAATGATGCTGAATCCGTCGCTTGTGCTTTGGGCATTAGAAATGATGCCGATGGCAAGTAATGCGATGACGAAAAAGTGGCGTAAGTAACTCATGACTTAGTGCTTTATTAGTTTGATATTCTGTGTTTTATTTGCTTTTATGCTGATGAAGTAAATGCCGTTCTCCAAATCATTTAGGTCGAGATAGGTCTCGCCATTCATTTGCTTTTGCAGCATGGTTTGACCTAAGGTGTTCCTAATGATGAGTTCGCCGAAAGCTGGCGTGACGAAATGGATTCCGTCGTGTGTTGGATTTGGATAAATCGTTGTGTTATAATTGTTTTCGTCTATGGTACTTGTGTCTTCAATGACAATTTCTTCTGTCTTGGTGTCGGTCTGGTGGCAGCCTGTCACGGTTAGGGAAATGAGGTAGGTGCCGGGTTCGGCATATTCGTGAAGGGTTTCGGCTTCTTCGGAAGTGGTGCCGTCGCCGAAATCCCATAAATAACTTGTTTCAGGATAGTCGCTTAGACTGTTGTTTCTGAGTTTAACAGTCTGCTCGTCAACGAAATAAACATCGAAATCAGCCATGACTTTTGGAACCAAATTCCATTCCGTTCCGTTGCTGAAGACGGTTTCATCAGCAATTTCCTGCAAGGTTTGGGCATCTTCTACGCTGATTTCAAAAGCGGTGTTTAAACCTATGGCGCTTTCGTTCCAGATGCTGGCGTAAAACACACAGGCCGTCAGGTAGGTGCCGTAGGTCGAAGGGTGGCTGCCATCGGCTGAAAACAGGTTGAAATCGGTTTGGTGTATGGTGGTGTGCCAGGCTTCGCCAGCAGGGGCGCAGTTACATTTAAGTCGCTGTGTCAGTTCGTAATATGAACTTGTCATGGTGTCCTGCATGTGGTCGAAATCACGGAAGTCGGCGCTGCAATAGAGGCCGTCGCCATAGTTTTCGCATTGTTGGCCGCCATCGCGCCGTCCCCAAGTCATGTAGAGGATGATTTCGGCGCAAGGATTGTATTTCATGATGCTGTCGCGAAGGCGCTCGGCAGCGGGGTACATGTTGCTATATCGGTAATAATCAATGCTTGGCATTTGGCTCTGTTCCTGCAAAACCACATAATCCCAAATGCCTTTCCTGATTTTTTCAAGACTTATCGTGTTTTGCGAATGTTGGTCAAAGGTGTAGCCGCCGGGCGTGTTGCTCTCGACCATCATGGAATGGGTGGCGTCTTGTGTAAGGTTGACAAGCGTGCTGGGTAGATTGTTGACCTGCGTGTAGCTGTTGCCAAGAAACAGTACGTTGATTTTCTGTGCGTTACATTGAATTGTGCATAGAAAAGTCAGTATGAGGAATGCGGCTATGTGATGCGATTTTGTCATTAGCAAACATTTTAGCCAACAAAAATAGGAAAAACAATGGTAAGTCGCTTTGTTTTTGTTTGTTGAATTGCTGACAGATAGGCTATTTCGCCTTACTGTCCGCTGCGCGGCTCTTGTTGACGAGAATCACGCCGGTAAAGACCAGTGCGGCTGCCACAACTTTCTGCCAGCTCAATTTGTCCATGCCTAAATAAATGCTTGTGATGGTGGCAATTAGCGGTTGCAGATACGAATAAAGGCTGATGACGGTCGGGCGCAGCGATTTCTGCCCAACCGGAATGAGGAAATAGGCAATGAAAGTGGAAAAGAGGATAAGGAAACCTAATTCCAGCAGGTAATTTGTCGGCATGACGCTGAAATTCAAGTGTGTGATTTCGTTCAGGTTGAGCGGAACGGAGACCAGCATGGAAAACAAAAACATCCATTTCATGAAAGTCACGACATTGTATTTGGCAATCAGCGGACGGAAAACGCCTAAGTAGGTTGCAAAGAAAAGGCTGTTGCAGATGATGAGGACAATGCCTAAAGGCTGGGTTTGGGTGACGCCGTTGTTGCTTGCGTGAACGGTGTTGAGAATGAGCATGATGACGCCGATGAAACTCACGGCAACACCGCCTGCTTTTTTCAGCGTGATGGGCTCCTTCAGCGCAATGGCGGCAACGAACATGGTGAAAATCGGCGTGATGGAATTGATGATGGAAGTATCTAAAGGCGTGGCTATCTTGATGGCTTTCAGGAAAGTGAGTTGCGTGAAGAAAAGCCCGAGCATGGAGGCAATGAAGATTTTCCACAGGTCGCTGAACGGCACTTTTTCCTTGGGCATGAAGCATGAGATGAGCCAGAACAGGATGGTCGCACCGATGGCACGGAGGTTGAAAAGTCCGATAGGGGAGATGAGACTCGAATTCGACAAGTCCTTGCAAATGATGATGTTGAATCCGAAAATGGTGTAGGCGACGAAAACCGCCAGATGCCCGAGAAGTTTGCTGTTTGATTTCATTTTACAGGTCTTTTCATAGTCGTTGAGAGAATGATTTGTGTCATTTTCAGCGTGATTGAATCGGGTAGCAAAAATACGAACTTGTTCAATGCGTTGAACAAAATGCGGTATAAAGTGTTCAATGCGTTGAACAAATTATGATGAAATATGTTTGTTTTGAAGAACAAAATAAATGTAAAGAGACGTAGCGCACTACGTCTCTACAGCAAAAAACAGAAAATGATTGCTTTTATGTGAGGTGTTGATTTATCGCGTCTCAAAAAACGAAATGGGACTGACTATGGTTATTTCGGCCAGTCCCATATTCCCAAAATTATGTAAATCAAGTTAGTGCTGTCAAACTTGTTGCAATGAATTCTGTGAGATTATTGATAATTCATGATGTAATCGATGGCAGCATCAAGTTGTGGCTTGAAGTCACCATTGTGATTTTTGCGGAGCACTTCCTTGTCGGGCGTACATCCGATGCCTTCCATCACTTTCCCGCCTATTTGGGCCTCAAAAGTTGAAGTGTAGATGAAATGGTTCATGGTGTTTTGGTCGCCGAATGACCCTCCATAGTTCAAGTCGATTGATGTTGTAGGTTGCAACGGACCAGTGCCGCCAAAGGTGCGTTCGCCGATGACATAGCTTGAAGGAAGCACATTCTTGATGGTCATAGGTTCAATTTCTCCCATGCTAACAGAGCCAATGTCGCAAATGATGACGTAAGGGATGTTTTCGGCTGTGATGTCACGATGATACTTGCTTTGAACGTCAATATAATAAGGTGTCCAGGCTGAATACTCCAATCTGCCAGGACCTTCCTTGTAGCGGGTCTTCAT
>CALGBV010000118.1 GCA_937884015.1 uncultured Bacteroidales bacterium | reverse complement strand
TTTAAACAATTCAAGGATCCAAGGAATTTGATTTTCCATTTGATATAATTTATTCATTTTCAAGTTAACCAAAAAATTAAATGAATTAATAAAAAGAAAAAATGAGCCAAATAAACTTTACAGAATTCAAAGAGCTGAAATTGAGATAAAATCAGTTTCAACAAAAATAAATTCTGATGAAATCATTATTGAAGACGTGTTAATAAACGAAGGTTTTGAAAATGCAAATTATTGCATATTGTATCATGTGAACTCCGGATATCCTATACTTGATAAAGGTGCAACAATAGTAGCAGATTATAATAATATATATGCAAATGAACAGTGGGCTAAAGATAATATAAAGAATGCGTTAAACATAACAGATGATTTTGTTGGACAAGAAGAAATGTGTTATTATATTGATTTAAAAAAGCCAAATATTTCTTTAAGAAATAATGAAATAAAAAAAGAATTTTCATTAGAATATTCAAATGATACTTTACCAAATTTTTTAATGTGGAAAAGTATGAGAAGTGGTGATTATGCGTTAGGATTTGAACCATGTAGTACGAAACTTGATGAAGATTTTGAGTATAAAACAATTAAACCAAAAGAAGAAATTAAGTTTAATTTAAAGTTAAAAATTATTGATTTGTAAAAAAGACATGAAAGTAAAAAAAGCCTACATATTCGTAAAGAATAACTATTGTAAGGCTTTTTTTTATGTTAAAATTTAAACAGTAGGAGGCATTATGGATTTTTTAAATGAGAAGCAACTTAGAAATAAGATTTTTGGATGTTGGGAAGGTAAAAATATAGGTGGTGTTTATGGAGCACCCTTTGAGATGTATAGAGGTTTAGTTGATGCAAAATTTTACGTTCAGGATTTGTCAAAGGGTATACCTGCGAATGACGATTTAGATTTACAACTAATTTGGCTTAATGCTGTTGAAAAATATGGTAACAATGTTAATACTGATATTTTGGCTGAATACTGGACGACTTATCAAATTGATAATTCAAGCGAATACGGTGTAACAAGGTCAAACCTGAAAGCAGGAATACAATCCCCATTGTGTGGTATTATAGGGAATAATTACTACAACAGTAACGGTGCATTTATTAGAAGTGAAATTTGGGCAGCGATGGCTCCTGGTACACCAGAAAAAGCTATTGAATGCCGTAAGATTATGTTATGAAGACGCTATTGTTGACCATTCGAAAGAAGGGGTATATGCTGCTGCTTTTTGTGTTGCAGTGGAAAGTGCAGCCTTCTTTGAAAACGATATAAATACACCTTTCTTAAAACCGCTTTCAGAATACTTTTTGAAAGCATTAACTAAACCTTTGTTATTATCATCAGCATAATAACCGTCTTTTTTAAAGTTTTCAGAATATATTTCAATTCCTTTAGAAAAACCTTTTTTGTAACTTAAACTGTCTTTGTTCATTTTTTTACTCCTTTCGTCAAACATCTGCCAACTGTCAACTGTTTATATAAAATAAACAGTAAGACTTATAGGCAGTGTTTTCCTCTTCCCAAAAAATCTTTGTAAACAAATCTTTTTCGGGAGACCCTATTATTTTTAATTTTGCCCTTCGGCAGTGGGACTTGTAGCATAGAACGAAAGCAAATAGGGAAGAAAAGGTCATAAAGTGATTGTCAACTGAAAGGAATAAAAAGTTTTTTGGTAAAATAAAAGAGCCAGTAAAATACTTCTCAAAAAAGTTTTTATAAGTTGATAATCACGCTGGGCTATGCTACAACCAACCACGAAGAAGGCAAAAAATATATAAAGTATGTTTGACAAAAAAGTATTCCATGGTTAAAATAATAGTTAATATTAAAAATAATTTTGGGTTGTAATATGACTTTATATCATGGTAGTTTAATTAATATTGAAGAAGGTATATTAAGAGCTAATAAAGCATTTAATAATGATTATTATGTGGAATGTGTACATTTTGCCATAAGTTATGAAATCGCTTTACTATTTTCAGCAAATCCAATACGGGCATATTATTTTAATAAAAATGAAAAAAGGAGGCCGAAACCGACCTCCATAAGTCCTGACATTCATCGAGAATCACTGATTCACTTCAAAAATGTCGTTGAAAAGTTTCTTTGTTGCAGCCTGCAGTTCAGGGTTGTTGGTGGCATCAATGGCCTGAATGTACTTCACGCGGGCCTGCTGATAGAGGTTGCGGTCGGCCTCAAACAGACGCCATTCGTTTTCCTTATAGTCCTTGCACATCATGCCGAACTGCACGGTAACGAATTCCCAGTCCTCGGCAGTGTATTTCGGACCATTTTTCAAGACTTCGGAAGTGAAAGCATCGGTGTTTTCAATAATGTCTTTGCCTTCAACGCTCATTTTGTACTCGGCAGGTTTTCTGCTGCAGCCAGCAATGGCGAGCAACATCAATAATAAAATCGGTAAATACTTTTTCATCGTTGCAAATAATTTGGCTGCAAAAGTACGCAATTTTTAATCACTCGGGAACAACTATATTAATAAAGGTGAAAGTTTTTATTTCATAATTCGGAAAAATAATGTAAAATTGCAACCGATTTTAAAGACATAACAACACATAAACAAATAGCAATATGAGCGAAATTAAAGATTTACAGCCGAATGGCATTTGGAAAAACTTTTACAGCCTGACTCAGATTCCTCGTCCATCGAAGAAAGAGGCAAAAGTGGTCGCCTTCATGAAACAATGGGGCGAAGAGCACGGTTTTGAGACCATCGTCGATGACTGCGTCGCACCAGGATTAGGCAACGTCATCATGCGCAAACCAGCCACACCAGGCATGGAGAACCGCAAAGGCGTCATCCTTCAGGCACACCTAGACATGGTTCCGCAAAAGAACGCCGACAAGGTTCACGACTTTGAAAACGACCCGATTGGAACCCATATCGAAGACGGTTGGGTGAAAGCCAACGGCACCACCCTTGGCGCTGACAACGGTCTCGGCGCAGCCGCTGCCATGGCCATTCTTGAATCGACCGACATTGCACACGGTCCAGTCGAAGCCCTCTTCACCATCGACGAAGAAACCGGCATGACAGGCGCCAACCTGCTGAAGTCTGGGATGCTCAACGGCGACATCCTGATGAACATGGACTCCGAAACCGAAGGCGAACTTTACGTAGGTTGCGCAGGCGGTGTCGACACCATCGGCACATTCACGCCTCAGTTTGAAGCCGTTCCTGCCGGAATGGTGGCCTACAGACTGTTTGTCAAAGGTTTGAAGGGCGGTCACTCAGGCATGGACATCAATTTGGGCCGCGCCAACGCCAACAAAGTCCTGAACGCCATGATGCTGATGGCTGCCGAGAAATACGGTCTCCGCATGGCCTGCATCGACGGCGGCAGCCTTCGTAACGCCATTCCAAGAGAAGCCACGGCCATCGTCGTCGTGCCAGCCGGCAAGGAAGCACAATTCAAAGCCTACGCTGCCGAATTCGAAGCCATCACGAAAGAACAATTCGCTGGCATCGAACCTGAACTTGCCATTTTGTGCGAACCAGCCGAAATGCCAAAGCAAGTCATTGATGTGAAGACACAGGACAACTTCTTCCGCGCCATCGCCCAATATCCTAATGGTGTCATCGCCATGTCAACCGACTTTGAAGGCACGACTGAAACGTCGAGCAATTTGGCTACCATCAAGATGGAAGACGGTAAGATCATCACGGCCTGCCTCACCCGCAGCTTAGTTGATGCCGCAAAGGACAAACTCGCCGAACAAATCCGCAAGAACCTCACCGACAATGGTGCAGAAGCCTATTCGACTGGCGATTATCCAGGCTGGAAACCGAACATCAACTCGCCAATCCTGCACACCATGAAGGAAGTCTACAAGGCTAAATTCGGTGCCGATGCCAAGATTATGGTCGTCCATGCAGGCCTCGAATGTGGCATTTTGGGTTCGAAATATCCGCATTGGGACATGGTTTCCTTCGGTCCGACCCTCGTTCACCCACACTCACCAGACGAAGCCCTGTTCATCGAAAGCGTTCCGAAGTTCTGGGACTTCATCGTCGAGACTTTGAAGAACATTCCTGAAAAAGAGGTTTTGGCTTAATCAACCATAAGCCTAAGCAATAAGCTGCCTGATTCTTCAGGCAGCTTATTGCTTACTTTCAACATAACTAACAAATTAAAAAACACAACATTATGAGAAGTACTTTACTAACACTCGCAGGAGCGGCATTACTCCTTATTAATATTAATGCCAATGCACAGGACACACGCACCGGTTATGGCGAACAGCAGTTCCCAAATTGCGAATGGCTCAACGAAATGCAGCCTTGCCATAACGCACAGGTCAACACCATTCCTGGCCGCAACGGCGGCACCGGTACCGAATCCGACCCTTACATTGTGAGCACGGCAGCCGACTTGGCCGAAATCGCCAACTGCCTCAACAATGGCACCGAAGCCACAAGTGCCATCTTCCCTAACGGCAGCACGGGCTACACCGACCAGTATTTCCTCATGGATGCCGACATCGACCTTACCGAGTTCGTTCCTTGGACGCCTATTTCCATACCAGGCGAAAAGATTTTCTTCGGGCACTTCGATGGCGGCGACCACACCATCACCCACATGACCACCTCAGCAGAAGAGGCCCACCAAGGTCTGTTTGCCGTCATCGGTGCAGGAGCATCGGTCAGCAACCTGACCATCAAGGACAGCCGTATCGAAGGCATGATGTACACCGGCGCATTTGTCGGTGCCGCTGGCGAAGATTCATACATCTACAACTGCCACAATTACAGCGATGTCATTGGCGGTTACTACTACATTGGCGGCATCACAGGCGCATCGTGGGGCACCATCCAAGCCTGCACAAATAACGGCAACATAAGCACCCCAACCGATTTCGTTGGCGGCATTGTCGGTGACTTCTACGGCACCCTCACCGAATGTGCCAACACGGGCGACATCAGCGGCGAGACCTCCGTTGGCGGTCTTGTAGGCTATAGCGCCAATGCCGACATCAGTCTCGGCCTCAATGCCGGCAACATCTATGCTGGAAGCGGCTACACGGGAGGCTGCGTCGGATTCGTCACCAACTACGGCACCGAACACCTTACAGGTTTGCTTGTCAACGTTGGCAACAATTACGGACAGTACGTCAAAGCCGTCATCGGACGTCTGTGGAAAGAAGGCGAAGAAGAAAGCCATGCCTACGACTGCTTTTACGACTGCCAGATGACCGACAAGACAGGTGTCAACCCTGGTAACGATGTTGTTGGCGTTGTCGAGCCACGCTACACCCACGAATTGCTTGGCGACCAATTGGCCGGAGCACTCAGCTACAGTTGGGAATACGCCGAAGGCATGTATCCGATTCCTTTCGTCATCTGCAAAGACGACATCGCCGTCGTAGCAGCCACCCCGGCCTTACTCCGTTTCAAAACCGAAGATGACTTCGACCGCTTCAACGACATCAAGGACGACTTCGATATCTGCACGCAGAACAACGTGGTTTGGAGCAGCGGAAACGGCTTGGTTGAATTCAATGATGCTGTCGGCACCTTGATTGACACAGGCAACGACACCCTCACCGTTTCATTGGGAGAAGCAACAGGCGAATATGCCTACAAGACCATCAACATCGAAATCGTTGACATGTTAGGCATAAACGACCACGATTTCACACAGCAAAACGCCATTAATGTGTATCCGAACCCGACATCAAGCCTCATTTTTATTGAAGCAGAAGCAGGAACCGAGGCAAATCTTTACACTATGGATGGCAAATTGGTAGCTAGCACAGACCAAGGCACCATCAATGTATCAAACATTGAATCAGGCAATTACATCCTTGTTTTAACGAAAGACTCGATGATCGTTGGCCGACAAAAAGTTGTAGTCAGCAAGTAAAATCATATTTTTTGAAAAAAGATTTGGTACTATTGAAAAAAGTTGTACTTTTGCAGTCCCAAAACAAGGGGTAATATAGTTGTAAGAACATAAAATAGATATACGAAAATGAAACGCACTTTTCAACCATCGAACAGAAAACGCAGAAACAAGCACGGTTTCAGAGAAAGAATGTCAACTGCCAACGGCCGCAAGGTATTAGCCAGAAGAAGAGCCAAGGGCAGAAAAAAACTTACAGTTTCTGACGAATATTAAAAATTAGAAGCCGTTTCTATTTCTTATTTAAGGTCCAACAGAAGACAACCCATTTCGGATTGCCTTCTGTTTTGTTGTGTTTTGTCAAAATGAGAGATGAAAAAACAACACCTATACACTATGCACAATATAGCTTGTTAGGTGCTTTAAT